>NZ_JAYGGZ010000009.1:0-159911 GCF_034931465.1 Anabaena sp. UHCC 0399
TGATGGTGCAGTACAACTTCACAACAGTTTGGAAGGTGAGATTGTACTAGTTAGTTCTCGCTATAAGGCTTTGATTTCCCTTGATCAATTCTCGCAACGGAGATTATATCAGGCATTAGGTTTTACAGGTGTGCAATCAGTTAGTCCCATATATTTAGATTCAGTTCCCTGGAAAAATCCTGATAATCAACAGACTTGGCAAATTTTCGCTATTGGGTTTAATCCAGAAGAAAAAGTAGTTAATTTACCGGGTGTACAGGAAAATTTAAACTTTCTAAGAGAACCAGATACTGTTTTATTTGATCGTGGTTCTCGTCAAGAATTTGGTACGATTGTTTCTCAATTTGAAGGTGAAAAGCAAGTCACCACAGAATTAAACAATCGTCAAGTTAATGTTGTTGGTTTATTCGGATTAGGAACATCTTTTGGCATCAACGGCAATATCATTACCAGTGATGTAAATTTTCTGCGTTTATTTTCTAACAAAAGACGACAGCAAGGCTTAATAGACTTTGGACTAATTAAGCTAGAACCTGGAGCAGATATAAATTGGGTAATTGCTAATTTGAAAGCCAACTTACCCACAGATGTCAAAGTTCTCTCTAAACAAGAGTTAATCGCTCAGGAAAAAAGCTTTTGGAACACTAGCACCCCTGTAGGATTCACTTTTACTTTAGGAGCAATTATTGGTTTTATAGTTGGTGCAGTGATTGTTTATCAAATTCTTTATAGCGATGTTTCTGATCACTTACCAGAATATGCAACACTCAAAGCCATCGGTTTCAAAAATAGATATTTACTAGTCATTGTCTTTCAAGAAGCCTTAATTTTAGCAGCCATCGGCTTTATTCCGGGAATTGCGATTTCTCAAGGGTTATATATGATTACGCGTCAAGCAACATTACTACCAATAATGATGACTTTAGATAGAGCCATATTTATATTTATTCTCACAACTTTGATGTGTACCATTTCAGCATCTATAGCCATGCGAAAATTACAAGCGGCTGACCCTGCTGACATTTTTTAGTTGTTTGTTATTTGGAATTACAAATTATTATGTCATCTGCGATCGCTATTTCTCATCTCAATCACTATTATGGTGAAGGTTCGCTCAAAAAGCAGATTCTTTTTGATATCAATCTAGAAATAAAACCGGGAGAAATTGTCATCATGACCGGCCCTTCTGGTTCAGGTAAAACGACTTTACTGACACTGATTGGTAGTTTGCGTTCTGTACAATCAGGTAGCCTAAAAATCTTAGACAAAGAACTTCGGGGCGCAAGTAAAAATGACATGGTACAAGTGCGCCGCAATATTGGCTATATATTTCAATCTCATAACTTATTGGGTTTTCTCACAGCCCAACAAAATGTCCAAATGCCGTTTGAAATGAATAATAGTGTTTCTTTTCAGGAAGCACAAACCAAAGCCGCCGCTATGTTAACCACAGTTGGCTTAGGAGAAAGACTAAGTTACTATCCTGATGGACTCTCCGGCGGACAAAAACAAAGAGTTGCGTAGGCGTAGCCCGCCGCAGGCATCGCACGGGCTTTAGTGCATCATCCTCAACTAGTATTAGCCGATGAACCTACAGCTGCGTTAGATAGTAAATCAGGAAGAGATGTAGTCAATTTAATGCAGCAATTAGCCAAAGAGCAAGGCTGTACAATTTTATTAGTCACTCACGATAACCGAATTTTAGATATTGCCGATCGCATCATTCACATGGAAGATGGTTATTTAGCAGGATTTACAAGTATGAGAACAGAGAATTATCATTAATAAAAGTTTTTCTTTATCTTCCCCAATCCCCAATCCTCAGTTATTTAATTTTGAATTTTGACCCTTCACTTCGTTCGAGGGCATGATGAGTGAATTTTGAATTGATTTGTCCCCAATCCCTACGCTCTCAGAGTTAAAATAAGAATCTACGTGAGTTTCTTGAATTTGTAATATTATGACTGTTGCTACGAGTGTAAAAACTGAGTATGAAGCGATTATTGGTCTAGAAACCCACTGTCAGCTAAGTACGAATACTAAGATTTTCTCTAATAGCTCTACAGCGTTTGGTGCTGACCCTAATACTAATATTGACCCAGTATGTATGGGTTTACCAGGCGTTTTACCTGTACTTAACCAAAAAGTTTTAGAATATGCGGTTAAAGCAGGGCTAGCGTTAAATTGCCAAATCGCTAAATATAGCAAATTTGACCGTAAACAGTATTTTTATCCTGATTTGCCGAAAAATTATCAAATTTCTCAATATGACCTGCCCATTGCGGAACATGGTTGGTTAGAAATTGAATTAGTAGATGCAGAGGGAAACCCCACGCGCAAACGAATTGGGGTGACGCGGTTGCACATGGAGGAAGACGCAGGTAAATTAGTCCACGCAGGCAGCGATCGCCTTTCTGGTTCTACCTATTCTTTGGTAGACTACAATCGTGCAGGTGTGCCATTGGTAGAAATTGTTTCTGAACCAGATATCCGTTCTGGACAAGAAGCCGCAGAGTATGCCCAAGAATTACGCCGGATTGTGCGCTATCTCGGTGTCAGTGATGGCAATATGCAAGAAGGTTCTCTACGCTGTGATGTGAACATTTCAGTGCGTCCCGTAGGACGAAAAGAATTTGGTACGAAGGTAGAAATTAAAAATATGAACTCCTTCAACGCCATTCAACGGGCAATTGAGTACGAAATTGAACGTCAAATTGCCGCCGTAGAAGCTGGGGAACGCATCGTCCAAGAAACCCGCCTCTGGGAAGAAGGTTCACAACGCACCATCAGTATGCGGGTTAAGGAAGGTTCTAGCGATTATCGCTACTTCCCTGAACCAGACTTAGCACCGATTGAGGTTTCAGAAGCACAATTAACTCAATGGCGCAGTGAAATACCCGAACTCCCAGCCCAAAAACGCCTGCATTACGAGACTGAATTGGGGCTTTCTGTTTACGATGCGCGAGTCTTGACAGAGGAAGTTTCTGTAGTTGCATATTTTGAAGCCGTAATCGCCGCCGGCGCAAATCCCAAAACAGCCGCTAACTGGATTACTCAAGATATCGCCGCCTACCTCAACAAGCAAAAACTCAGCATCACTGAAATTGGATTGACTCCCGTTAACTTGGCTGAGGTGATTAAGCTGATTGAAAGCGGCAAAATCAGTAACGCCCAAGCCAAACAAAAGTTACCAGACTTGCTGACAGGGTTATCTCCCGAAAAAGCATTTGCAGGTCAAGAACTCATTACAGATTCTAGTGTACTAGAACCCATCGTTGAGGAAGTCATCGCCGCCAACCCCAAAGAACTAGAAAAATATCGCAACGGTAACATTAACCTCAAGGGCTTTTTCGTCGGTCAAGTCTTGAAAAAGACCAACAAACGGGCTGACCCCAAACTAACGAACGAATTGGTAGAAAAGAAGCTGAATGGCTAATCTAAGTATTTTCTCAGTCATCTCTTCACAATATTTTTACCAAATCTACAGAAAAGGCAGTGTTAACTCTGACACTTAAAAAGCTATTCTGTTTGTATTATATGCACCCTGATAATATGGAGAGTTACCCAAGACTCTCCTTGTTTCTTAACCCAGGGTTTCCTGTAGGTAATAAGTTGACAACTTTTTGCAAACATTATAGACCTGTAAACCAAACTGAATAATTGAATACCTTTGTTGATTAGCGTGTCACCTCTACTGTGATGAGCATGATACAAGAACTCTTGAATGATATTGCGTCAATAGTAATTAAAGCTACCATCAATAATTTTGATGATCATGATTTCAGTATCCTCAGTGAAATTTCTTAATATTATTTATACAAAAAATAAATAATGGGTGTTACACCTCAGTGCAGAAGTGGTATACTGTGCTAAGTAGATGCACCCTGATGATCTGGAGAGCTGCCCAAGTAGCTCTCCTTTTTTGATAGAAAAGTGTGAATAGCACTCCCCACTCATCACTCAGCACTGGCTAAACGCCGCGCTACCGCTAACAGCACTATTTAATTGGTATAATCGCCAGTCAAGCTGCTAATTAGTTGTAAGGGTGGGAAAAATGGCAGACTGGCAGGAAATTACTGGTGGAGTTACAGCACCGAAAGGATATAGGGCGGCAGGTATCACCGCAGGGTTAAAACCTTCGGGATTGCCTGATTTAGCTTTGATAGTATCAGATGTAGAAGCGATCGCAGCTGGTGTATTCACCACCAGCCAAGTTAGAGCCGCCTGTGTAGATTATTGTCGCCAACACTTGCAAAGTAAAGCTATTGCGCGTGCCATTCTCTGCAATGCGGGACAAGCTAACGCCGCGACAGGTAGCCAAGGTGTGAGTGATGCCCAAGAAAGTGCGGAGTTATTAGCCAAAGAGTTAAATATTACCCCCGAATTGATTCTTTTAGCTTCTACTGGGGTAATTGGTCAGCGTATTAAAATGGATGCCTTACGGGGTGGGATTCCCAAATTAGTAGCAGCACTCTCTGACACTGGTTCAGATACAGCAGCCGGGGCAATTATTACTACAGATTTGGTAACTAAATCTATTGCTCTAGAAACAACTATAAACGATGCTTCCGGCGGGCTACGCCAACGCCCAGTCCGTATTGGTGGCATTGCCAAAGGTTCTGGCATGATCCATCCCAACATGGCTACCATGCTAGCCTTTGTCACCTGTGACGCAGCCGTTTCGCCTCATTTGTGGCAAGAAATGTTAAGTAGGGCGGCAGATAGAAGCTTCAATTCCATTACTGTAGATGGTGACACCAGCACTAATGATAGCTTAATTGCCTTAGCCAATGGGGAATCCCGCACCCCAGCAATTACTGAGATGGGTGCAGAAGCCGAAAAATTAGAGGCCATGCTAACAGCAGTATGTCAGTATTTAGCCAAAGCGATCGCCCGTGATGGTGAAGGTGCAACCTGTCTTGTAGAGGTGCAAGTCACAGGCGCACATGACGAACTCTCAGCCAGACAAATCGCCAAAACCATTGCCGGTTCATCCTTAGTTAAATCTGCAATCTTTGGTCGTGACCCCAACTGGGGACGCATCGCCGCCGCCGCCGGACGTGCAGATGTACCCTTTGAGCAAGAAAATCTACAAATTAAATTAGGAGATTTTCTCCTGTTTGAAAATGGTCAACCCCAATCCTTTGACCGCGCCGCCGCCAGCGCATACTTAAAACAAGCCGCCGCCGGTGCATATCTCAAAGAGGATACAGTCCTAATCTCTGTCAGTGTAGGGAATGGTCACGGTACTGGTAAAGCTTGGGGTTGTGACTTAAGTTATGACTACGTGAAAATCAACGCTGAGTACACCACGTAAATTCTATCTATATTGACTCAGAAATCTTTTGATTTGGCTAGCGATCGCTAGCCAAATTTTCTATATTATGGTACAATTGTACTATTAGCTTTGGTCAATTAATCTCTTCAAGAAGCCTTTCGGGTTCGGGGCTTCGCAATCGACAGAAAAAACGCTATTTCTAGAGGAAGTATTATGTCAAATAATGACAAAATGCCCCTGTTAAAATTCATAGATATTTTGACAGAAAACAGCAACAATATCATTATAAACATCAAGCATTTACAAGAAAATTATCAAAGAACAGGTATTCAACGGATTCAAGGTGTCAGGGATGCCAATGGAGAACTTATTCAGCCTTGGTTACGAACAGAGTATATAGATAATGCAAAGTATGTTCGTATGGGTAAGTTTGAGTTTAATCGCAATACTGCCACAATTAATATGCTAGTTCAACGTCAAGTTAAGCTAGTAAAGTCTGATGATACAACACCGATTTTAGAAGTTGCAGGGTTGCTAGTTAATGACTTACACACCTTTAACAATTACACAATTGTTAGTAATGGTAAAATTAATATTCAGTCTTTGAAAATAAAGATTAGCAGCAAAAAAACTTTTGAATTACTCAAAGACATTTTAGATGCAGTCGAATTTGATTTCCATCGGGAATACACTATTCAACTGGATAATTTACCCCTAGTAACTAAAGATTTTGCGTGTCCAAATATTGATGGTTTGTTTGATGAATTAGCTAAAACAAAGGTAATCTCTAGTATTATTGCGGCTCATCTCAAAGGAGAATCAGATATATTTGTAGAACCTCAGTTAGATGAATTAAAAAAACACTACATTTCTAGTCATGTTTACATTAATTTCCCCACAACTAACACATACACAAGCCGTCAACAAGCAATAACTAATGGTACACTTGATTGCCAGACAAGTTATAAAATTGATATCGGCAGCAAAGATATTTTAAATCTCAGCAAGTTTTATTCTGCCAACAAATTCCTTGATAAGATGTATCGGGTTTATGACAAAAAGACTGGCGAAATTTTCACTAAGCCTAATTTTACAATGGCTTTTCAAGAAAATCTCGCATTTAGACATAAGCTACTGTCATCTCGCGTCAAAATAACCAAAGTAGATGAGTTGATGAAAGTGATTTTTGATGACTTTTTAGGCATCGAAAATTACGGAATAGTAGCAGAAACTTTATCTAAAGTAGGTGCTAGTAGTTTAGCACATTTGTTACAAGATAAATTCTCTGGTTATAGTGTGAGTAAAGAAATAATGGTAACAGCATTAACTGATGCTAAAACTAAGCTTGAAAAATATACAGATAAAATTTATCAAGAAAAAATTTCTCCCTTAGTGTTTTACATTGGTGCTACTGGAACGTTACCTAAAGAAATATCAGTACCAGCTATGACTGCAACGGAAATTGTGAGAAAATATCCTGATTTACAGGTTTCTAAGTATGAGCAAGAAGGTCATTTTTTTGTAGTTAGTGATAGCATTATTAGCATATATGCTCAACCGAGTTGTTATTCTACACGGACAATAATTTCGGCTCAAACTTGTGCCAAAAAATAAGTTGATAAAGCAAAAAAATGTAGGTTGAGTTGACAGAAAGAAACCCAACATCAATATCCGTATTTAGTTGCTGAGATACATTTTGCGGTGCGTTTAACCCAACCTATGTTTATTGATTGTGCTGATAAATAAGTTATTTAGCTAACAGTTTAACTTCAGTCAAGGAATTATTAAATAAGTAAGGTGTGTTACGCTGTCGCTAACACACCTTATTGCTCTAACTGAACTATATTGTCATATAATTGCACTTAATTTTCAATGTATTAATGAATAATTAAAATCCAACTGTTACAGAAATAAAGAACTCAGCAATCTTACTTAATCCTGTACCAACACCTGGGACTATAAATAACAACATCATGGCAAAAATTCCAAAATTTGTATGTTGTAATGGCTTTAATTGCGGAAAAATTTCACTGAAAACATGAAATCCATCAAGTGGCGGAACTGGTAACAGATTAAATAGAAACAAAGTCAAATTAATCCGAGATGCTAAATAAAGAAACTCGAAACTGAAAATTCCTGGACTATCCGGGTTAGCAAAAAATTTGAGTAAAGCAATAAATAAAATACCTAAAGCTAGATTGGATAGTGGCCCAGCCGCAGATACTATAATGTTGCTCAATGTGGGAGAACGAAATTTAGCAGGGTTAACAGGCATTTGTCCCCAAGCTATACCTGTCAAACAGAGAAATATGAGGGATTCTACTCCCATATGAATTACAGGGTTAAGAGTGAGATGACCAGTCTTTTGTGGTGTGTTATCTCCTTGACTCATCGCCGCCCAGCCGTGCGCTAATTCGTGTAAAGTAACAGACAATATCACAATGACAACGATGCGAAAAAAAAGAATTGGTTCAGTGATCAGGGTTTCGATAAACATAATTTTTCCGTAGTATTACTTCAGTGAAAATTCATCATTAATTGACCCCTAGAAAATACAAGCTAGGTGGTGATAAAGCTTCAATTAAGGCAAAGACTAGATATTCAGTAATTTCAAAAACTAGAAATGAGCGATCGCAGCATCAAAACAGCAATACGATCATGTCCTATGAATTACTTTTGTTTAATTGTTGTTTCATACATAACTTCTATATGTTGGTGATGCCCCATTTATGCAATGATATCCATTGATACAAATCTTAAACAAATAAACACGTAGCTACCAGAGTATTTTTTGGTATATTTTTTGCTTTCAATGTTGGAAAAATAGATTTACATGGCATCTAAAATCGCATAATCACTAGTGATTAATACGCAAATAATCATAAATTTTTTGTGGCAAAAATTATAATTGCGGTATGGAATTACATTCATCGCCGTATTGAATCTAAAAGGGGAAGGCGTGATTTTTAATACTTAGTAGTTTCCTGAAATTTAATAAAAAAATGAATAAATATACTAGACTATCTAGTGTAATCACGGCTTACTGGTAATATTTTTAATGCACTTGTGCTAGACAAAGCGGAAGTTCAGTTCCCAAAGTGACGTTGATGAAACAGCAACCAAACAGACGTAAGCGGGGTGTAATCCTCACCCTGAAAGGCTGGGATAAATTTCAAGCCGCCAAAACTCAAGCCGAGTTTGCTGAAAATGCAGGAGATTGCTTTTCCTTAGAAGAACTGAGCGATCGCACACGTTTAGCCTTACACACTATATCCAGAATTTTAGGGCGATCGGAATCTGTAGATAAAAGTTCGTTGCAGTCTGCCTTCGCTGCCTTTAATTTAGAGTTGTGTAAAGACGACTATACCCGACCCAACCCTCCAGAATCCGCACTCCGCAGCGCAAATCCTCAGTATGACTGGGGAGAAGCACCGGATCTATCTGTGTTTTATGGTCGCAGTCAAGAATTATTGCAGTTACGACAGTGGATATTAGAAGAACGATGTCGTCTAATCGCACTGCTAGGAATTGGTGGTATTGGCAAAAGCACTTTAGCAGTTAAGTTAGGATGGCAAATTCAAGCAGAATTTGAGGTAGTAGTGTGGCGTAGCCTACTAAATGCACCACCAGTAGAGGAGCATTTAACCAACATACTGCAATTTTTGCTGTGGGTGCTGCGAAAGGAGATGGTGATACCTGAAAGTTTTGATGGCAAACTATCGAAACTGATGGAATGTTTGCAATCAAACCGATGTCTGCTGATTTTAGACAATGTTGAGACAATTCTCTCTGGTGGGCAAGCAGGGCAATATCGCCCTGGTTACGAGGGATATGGTCAATTACTCAAGCGCGTTGGCGAAGTACCCCATATTAGTTGTGTTCTGTTTACTTCTAGAGAAAAACCCAGAGAAATTGTACCGTTAGAAGGAGACAGAACAG
Source organism: Anabaena sp. UHCC 0399 (assembly GCF_034931465.1). Taxonomy (NCBI): domain Bacteria; kingdom Bacillati; phylum Cyanobacteriota; class Cyanophyceae; order Nostocales; family Nostocaceae; genus Anabaena; species Anabaena sp. UHCC 0399. The sequence goes on from NZ_JAYGGZ010000009.1 coordinate 9,218, forward strand.
AAGTGCGATCGCTCCCATTAAAAGGATTAAATCCTACTGAGGGACAACAGTTATTTCAGCAAAAAGGACAATTCACGGGTACAGAACAAGAATGGCAAGAACTCATCAAGCATTATGGGGGTAATCCCTTAGCTCTCAAAATGGTCGCAGCCGGAACTCAAGAGCTTTTCAATGGTAAGATTACCCCTGTTTTGCAGTATGTGGAACAGGGGATACTAATTTTTGATGACATCTGTGATTTATTAGAACGGCAGTTCCAGCGTTTGTCTGCGGTAGAAGAAGAGGTGATGTACTGGCTGGCAATTAATCGAGAGCCAGTATCCTTTGCTGAATTAGCTGCTGATGTCATGACATCTTCTTCTAAAGGTAAGTTACCGCAAGCAATTAAATCCTTATTACAACGTTCTTTAATTGAAAAAAGCGACGAGCATTTCTTCCTGCAACCAGTTGTGATGGAATATGCCACACAGCGATTGGTTGAACAAGTTTGTCTAGAATTAGTAAGAGAAAAAACTGTCCGTTTACGCTTATTTCAAACCCATGCTTTAATCAAAGCAATAAGCAAAGATTATATTAGGGAAACACAAAAGCAATTAATTGTGCGACCCTTGTTAGAGCAATTGTTAATAGAGTTGGGCAATCAACAAAAGCTAGTAATGTTGTTGCAGGATGTAATAGAACAGCAAAGACATCAACCTGCACTATTAGCAGGGTATGCGGGAGGCAATGTCCTCAATTTGTTAGCGCATTTGCAAATAAATTTACAGGGGTATGACTTCTCAAATTTGAACATTTGGCAAGCGGACTTACAGTGTGTCAATTTAGCTGAAGTTAATTTCCAAAATACTGCTTTTGATAAGTCTGTATTTGCTAAAAGCTTGAAGAGTGTTTATTCACTTGCTTTGAGTCCAGATGGAAAACTGTTGGCTACAGGTGATATAAGTGGGCAAATTCATTTGTGGCAAGTGGCGGATGGAAAAAACTTGTTGAGATTTAAGGGACATAAAGGTTGGGTTTGGACAGTTACTTTTAGTCCAGATGGGCAAACCCTGGCAAGTGGTGGTCATGATGGATTGGTCAAATTATGGAATATACAAACGGGAGAATGCCTAAAAATTTTAGATAAACACACAGATATTGTTTGTTCTGTCAGCTTTAGTTCAGATGGACAAACTCTAGCAAGTGGTAGTCAAGACACTTCAATTCGATTGTGGAATGTCCGTCTAGGTAAGTGTCTCAAAACACTGCATGGTCATACTAGTGCGGTATGTTCAGTCAGGTTTAATCCTGATAGTTCTACTCTGGCAAGTGGTAGTCTAGATTATGATATTCGCTTATGGAATGCCAGTACAGGTATCTGTATAAAAACTTTGCAAGGTCATACTGGCAGAGTATGGTCGGTTCGCTTCAGTCCAGATGGTAAAACTCTTGCCAGTGGCAGTAGTGACCATTCTATTCGGCTATGGGATGTGAGTAAAGGTACTTGCACTAATACATTCCACGGTCATAAAGATTGGGTGTGGTCAGTTAGCTTTAGTTCAGATGGTCAAACCATAGCTACATCTAGTAATGACTCAAGTGTAAGGTTGTGGAGCGTGCAACAAGGTACGTGCATTAAAATTTTCCACGGACATACTGGTAGCGTGTTCTCAGTCACTTTTAGTTCAGATAATCAAACCTTAGTTAGTGCCAGTAGCGATTCGAGTGTACGTTTGTGGGATGTAAATAAAGGTCTGTGCGTGAGAATTTTGCAGGGTCATTTCAGTGGGGCGCATTCGGTCAGTTTTAACGCTAATAATTGTATATTGGCGACAGGTGGTTTTGATGCTTTGGTTCGGCTATGGGATATTGCGTCTGGATACTGTACTAAAATTTTCCAAAGTCACACAGATTGGGTATGGTCAATTAGCTTTAGTCCTAATGGTTTTTTACTAGCAAGTGGCAGTGATGACAAAAGTATTAAACTTTGGGATGTTATTTCTGGTCATTGTATTACAACCATTAACGACCATAGCGGTGGAGTAACATCAGTTACCTTTAGCCCAGATGGTCAAACCTTGGCTAGTGCTAGTAGGGACATGAGTGTGAAGCTGTGGGATATTCACAAGCGTAAATGTATAAAAAACCTAGAAGGTCACACGGATGCAATCTGGTCAGTTAGCTTTAGTCCAGATGGCAACACTTTAGCTACAGGTAGTGGAGACTGCTTGGTTAAATTGTGGGATGTGGGTGAAGGTAAATCTATAGCAACTTTGCCTGGTCATGCTGATGGAGTCTGGTCAGTGAGTTTTAGTCCAGATGGAAAAATACTCGCTAGTGCCAGTCTTGATGGCTCAATTCGATTGTGGGATAGAAATAACTTTACTTGCATAAAAGTCTTGCAGGGACATAAAGCTGGTGTATGGTCAGTCAGTTTCAGCCCTGATGGTTGTACTTTAGCATCTGCCAGTTCTGACCAAACAATTCGCTTATGGGATCTCAATAACTTTACCTGTGTCAGAGTTTTGCATAGTCATAGTAGTGGAGTATGCTCGGTTAAATTTAATTCTCTAGGTAATATCTTAGCCAGTACTAGTCAAGATGATGTAATTAAGCTTTGGGATGTAGCAACAGGTGAGTGCATGAAAACCCTGAAGGTAGATCGCCTCTATGAAGGGATGAATATCAGGGGTGTGACTGGGTTAACAGCAGCGCAGCGATCGGCTCTTTTGGCTTTAGGGGCGGTGGATGGTGTCGGGTAAATTAGATGGTAGTGACACAAATTTACCAGTTTCAGTTTGTATCTTTATCGAAGATACAAAATTTAAGCACGCCGTCCACAATGATGCAGTCTACACTTTTTTGCATTTTTTGCTGCGTGTCAGATAGGGTTAGAGAATCGGTTGATAAAGTTTCAACTCTGACGACCCCCTGCCAATGGAGGTCGATTTGAGCGACCCCCTCGAGGTCGACTTGAGTAAAGACAAACTAATTGCCCATTTTGCTTAGAAATGCCATTATTTATGGGATATCTTGATTCTTCAATACCTCTGCAAGACCGAGTGTAGTTTCCTGCGGGAATAGCAAAAGCTGGTGCAAACACTATCTGAGCAGCAAATAGAGAACAAACTAAAATCACTGGCTTCATGAGCATTTTTCCTTTTTTTTACTTGGTGTGTCGCTAATATTTAGCTTGTCGAAAATATGATTACAATCGAATCTGACGGTATTCTCCGTAATATTTAAGACATCCTTGTTAAAGGATTATTCTTCAAGCTATTAACTCCTATAAGTCCCAAAGCCACCCCTTTGAGGTTGATTTGAGCGACGAGCCCTTCCAGGTCTAGGTTGATTTGAGCGAACCCTTTGAGGTCGACTTGAGCGAATACAAACTAATTTCCCATTATTGTTAGAAATATCTGAACAAGTATGATAATTGTCTAAGTGTGCATTTACTGGTTTGTCATTTTGATCTCGACAAAGTGCTGACAACCTACCGATTTTTTTCCCATATTGGCGATACGTTGATTCTACAATACCTATACAAGACCGAGTGTAGCTTCCTGCTGGAATAGCAAAAGCTGGTGCTAACGCTATCTGAGCAGCAAATAGAGAACAAACTAAAATTACTGGCTTCATAAGCATTTTTCCTTTTTTCTACTTAGTGTGTCGCTAATATTTAGCTTGTCAAAAATATGATTACAATCGAATCTGACGGTACTCTCCGCGATATTTAAAACAAGCTTATTAGCTGATTCAAGGATTTCTTTTATAGTTTGCGTGTTTTCCCTTACTCACACCAGGCAACTTTAGCAAGTTAATTTCAACTTAAGACTTTCGTAAAAAAAAAGAGAGCGATGGCGGAACGCCATTGCTTACATCAACCTCATCATCAAAATTGCGTAGACGCAAAGCGGCTTGTCGCCAAACATTGCCCACATCAACCCCATCACCAAAAGCGATCGCCTACATTAACCTCATCACCACAAGTGCGATCAGCTACGCTGGACGGAATGCTATCATTCCAGTAAATTCAGCAAGCAAACCCCAGTTTGTTAACTCATTTGCTGCAAATGCTTTCTCATTTTAGTAGATTCAGCAAACAAACCCCAGTTTGTTAACTCATTTGCTGCAAATGCTTTCTCATTTCAGTAGATTCAGCAAGCAAACTCCAGTTTGTTAACTCATTTTGGTGTTTTCCGCAAGCAAACCGGAGTTTGCTCTCTCATTTCAGTAGTTCGCGCATTTATAGCAACTATTGCGTGTAGCAAAAGTTGTTGCAGATTTGCCAAAATTTTCTCAGGCTGATCGATACGGATATTATTTAAGGTAAAGAATATTAACCGTATTATTTTACAAAGTGTGTATCATGCGTAAAAAAAGAAGCTCTCCAGTGTTAAAAAAAGCCGTGCGTCGTGCAGCTGGTATGAACTCAATTCATCCGAATTTAGATGTGGGTAATGGACTCACCTTACCTACTTTTTCAACTTTAATTGAGACAATGCAAGCTAAAGAAAACGCATACAATACCGCCCTTTCTAACCTAGATAAGTTGTATCGTGAAATGCTTGAAACAGAGCGTGAGTTAGGAGATATGACAGAGCATATGCTGATGGGCGTTGGTGTTCTATATGGTAAAAGCAGTGTAGAGTATGGCATGGCGGGAGGAATTCCGAAGAATCAACGCCGTAAGGGACTGCGAGGTGAGTCACCAACTTCTAGTTCACAGCAACCATTATTTGTTGCCAATGTAGAGAGTAACGGAAATGGAAACAACAGAGTAGCGACAAGTTAGATGCACACCATGACATAAATTTTGTAAAGTGCAAATATTGCGTAGGGAGAGCATCGTTCTAGACATCGCCTATAGCGGTGCAATCAGCTACGCTGGGCGGAACGCCATCGCAATATTTGCACCGTTAGTTGCAAAAGTGTGTATACGCAAAGCTGCTTGTCGCTAAACATTGCCCGATATTAAAGATATTTATCTCTGGCGATCGCTTTAAATTCTTTCGGTTAGAATTTTCATGATAGCGTATATGCTATCATGGCTAAATGGCGATTAAAATTGTAGTTGATACCAGCATTTTTATTAGTGCGCTGATTAGCTCTAAAGGTTCTAGTCGAGAAATAATCCGACGCTGTTTGAAAGGAGAATATCAGTCTTTGATGGGAAATGCTTTATTTTCAGAGTATGAATCAGTTATTCATCGCTCAGAAATTATCGCCAAATGCCCTTTAACTACTGAAGAAATTTCTGTTTTACTTGCATCATTAATGAGTGTAAGTCAATGGGTTTATATTTACTATTTATGGCGACCTAATTTAAAAGACGAAGCTGATAATCACTTAATTGAATTAGCAGTGGCGGGAAATGCTCGAATTATTGCCACTCACAATGTCAAAGATTTCCAAAATGCTGAATTGCTATTTTCTAATTTATCAATATTAACACCCGAAGAAATTATTAGGAGTTAAACCAAAATGGCAACTTTAACTATTCGTTTACCAGACGATAAGCACAACAGATTAAAAGAACTTGCTCAAGCCAAAGGCATTAGTGTTAATAAGTTGATTGAAGAACTTTCTACTATAGCTTTAGCAGAATTTGATACCCAGACAAGATTTAAAGCAATGGCTGCAACTGGTAATCCAGAAGAAGGGTTGAGAATACTAGCTAAACTTGATAATTTGAAAGAATAGAGCTTATGGCACAATGATGCAAATCACTGTTGAGGTATCCGAGGAGCTAGGACAGCAATTGCAGCATTTCAATGCTTTCAAAACTTGGAGATGTCTAATGTGCCTTTTCGCAATAGAGAAATATTAAGTTTCCAAGTCTTAATTAGTTGCATAAACAGCAATGCTGATACATATGAGTGAATAGAAGATACAGATTCACTCATATGTATCAGTAACGTATAATGAAAAACATTACAAAGTCGCTTTTGGGTTTGGCAATTGTTTCGGCAAGTTTAGTATTGGGATCTAGTTCTACTAAAGCTGGTCAAATTGCTGGTGAATGGTTTTTTGGTTTGTGGGATTGTAATATTGACGGTAGACCAGCCCAAATGGAATGGAAAGTTGTAGATAATCCACAAACTAGTTGCAGTGGTGGTGTCTGCTCTACTACTTCTGGAGTCCGTCTTGTTGGGAGGTTTAGTGATAATGGTAGTGCATGGATTCCGCTAGGAAAGCGTTCTTCCAGCAGACAAAGACAGGATTTAGGTATTCGTTATTTAGGAGCAGAGCAAGATAATTGGTATCTCAGATACAACAGTCGGACTAAGATCGCAGATGGTTGGACAACATGGCGGGGCAATCGATACCCATTACAATGTCGCAATCGCAGATAATACTTGTATCTACTATTTTACCGCACTCAGTGCTGAGTGCTGAGTCAGAAAAAGAGTACGCTGTTCAACGCCCCGCTTCCGCTAATAGCACTTTCAACTCAGCACTTTTCATCAGAAGTGCGTAAGTAAGTCGGTGGGAATAAACCTAACCATGTTAAGTAATATAAAGTTATTGTGATCGAGTTTGTAGTAAGGACTTTAGTCCTTACTACAAACCTTTAATTATTTACGCCGTTCTACTTATCACGCATCATGAGTATAACGAGCCTGACAAAAACTGTATTTCTTAAAAACTAGAAACAAATATACAAGATAGCCAAGTGTAATCACTACTGATTTATTGGTAATATTTTTGATGCACTTACGCTAGAAAAATATGAATGAACATGAGCGTCAGTCTTACTGGCGCGCTAATACTGCTTTAATTCGCAATCTTTTAATTATTTGGGGATTGGTTTCCATAGTTTTTAGTATTTTGCTAGTTCAACCTTTGAACAACTTACGTTTTTTTGGTGTCCCTTTTGGGTTTTGGATGGCACAGCAAGGATCAATCCTGGTATTTGTAGCGTTGATTTTCATTTATGCTGTGCAGATGGACAAATTAGACCGCAAATATAATATTAAGAAGTAAGGTAAAACTGTGTCAGTTGAGATTTGGACGATTCTCATAGTTGGACTGTCTTTTGTTGCTTATATTTATATTGGCTGGCAATCACGAGTCAAAAGTAGCAAAGACTTCTACGTAGCAGGCCAAGGTATCCCTTCCATTGCTAATGGTGCAGCTACCGCCGCCGATTGGATGTCTGCGGCTTCGTTTATATCTATGGCGGGGCTGATTTCTTTTCTCGGCTACGACGGTTCTATTTATTTAATGGGTTGGACTGGCGGTTATGTGTTGCTGGCTTTATTACTCGCGCCCTATCTGCGAAAATTTGGTAAGTATACAGTGCCAGATTTTGTAGGCGATCGCTATTATTCTAATATTGCTCGTTTGGTGGCAGTAGTGGCAGCAATTTTTGTCTCTCTCACCTACGTTGCGGGACAAATGCGCGGTGTGGGCATTGTTTTTAGCCGTTTTCTCCAAGTAGACATCAACACCGGTGTCATTATCGGGATGGTGATTGTCGGCTTTTTTGCGGTGTTGGGAGGGATGAAAGGGATTACTTGGACACAAGTAGCCCAGTATGGTGTGTTGATTTTAGCTTACTTGATTCCGGCGATCGCGATCGCCTGGAAACTCACCGGTAATCCCATTCCCCAGTTAGCATTTACCTTTAGTGATGTTGCGACGAAACTCAATCAAATTCAGGTAGATTTAGGGTTTCAAGAATATACTAAGCCCTTTGTGAACAAGTCCATGTTAGATGTACTGTTCACCACGATTGCTTTAATGGTAGGTACTGCTGGTTTACCCCATATTATTGTCAGATTCTACACAGTTAAAAGTGTACGTGCAGCCAGGTTTTCTGCTGGTTGGGCTTTATTATTCATTGCCATTTTATACACCACAGCACCCGCACTTTCGATGTTTGCTCGTTATAACTTGATTACGACTCTAAACGATCGAACAGTCACAGAAGTACAGCAGTTAGACTGGGCGCAAAAGTGGGAAAAAACTGGACTGCTGACATTTGAAGATAAAAACAAAGATGGGCGTTATCAGTTGACTCCCAGTATAGACACCAACGAAATTAAAATTGATCGGGATATTATTGTCCTGTCTACCCCAGAGATAGCTAACCTTGCGCCTTGGGTGATTGCTTTGGTAGCTGCTGGTGGGTTAGCGGCGGCTTTATCTACAGCATCCGGTTTGTTGCTAGTTATATCAAGTTCCATCGCCCATGATATCTACTACCGCATTATTGATTCTTCCGCCTCGGAACAAAAACGGGTGTTTGTCGGGCGGATTATGGTGGGGTTATCCCTGGTGTTGGCTGGTTACTTTGGTGTAAATCCGCCGGGGTTTGTGAGTGAAGTGGTAGCTTTTGCCTTTGGTTTAGCGGCTGCTAGTTTCTTCCCAGTCATAGTTTTGGGCATCTTCGATAAGCGTACCAATTCCGAAGGTGCGATCGCTGGAATGTTGACAGGGTTAATTTTTACCATTGTCTACATCATCGGGGTCAAGTTCGCGGGAATGCAGCCTTGGTTTTTTGGTGTATCTCCTGAAGGTATCGGTACTTTAGGTATGCTAATTAACTTCGCGGTGACGCTGGTAGTTTCTCGCGTCACGCCACCACCCCCCGCAGAAATTCAAGCGATGGTAGAAGATTTACGTTCTCCGTCTCTGGAAGAAGAATCACAACCGATAGGAATTGGGGAGTAAAGAGTAAGTTCGTAGTAAGGACTTTAGTCCTTCTTTTATGACTAAAGTCCTTATTGACCTTTTTTGAATTGGAGCGTTCGCATAGCGTCTGTCTTTGCTACGCTGCGCGTTTCCTTCTCTAAGAGAGGCCGCGCCCTAAGCGTAGCTATGCCGCAGGCTTTACGGAACACTGCGTGAACGCGAAGCGTCCCGCAGGGAACGTAGAGAAGCGACTTGTCTATTGACTAATAATTTGAATTTTACTGGCGGCTTTCGTCGCTTTGTCTCTAGCTTCTTGCACATTATCAGCCTTAGCTAAAGCCACCCCCATACGACGATAAGGATGGGTGGTTGGTTTACCGAATAATTTGATATCTACATCTTTTTCTGACAAAGCTTCAGCTACACCCGTAAAGGTGATAGAGTCTGATTTTTCTGAAGCTAAAATCACCGCGCTAGCTGAAGCCCCCAACAATTCTATATGAGGGATGGGTAAGCCTAAAATTGCCCTCAGATGTAACTCAAACTCGTTGAGGTTTTGAGAAATTAATGTCACCATGCCCGTATCATGAGGACGGGGAGAAAGTTCAGAGAAAATTACCTCATCTTTGGTGATAAAAAACTCTACACCAAAAATACCTGCACCTCCTAAAGCATCGGTGACTTTTTTCGCTATTTCTTGGGCTTGTAATATTTTATCTGGTGATATTTCTGCGGGTTGCCAAGACTCTTGATAATCGCCTCTTTCTTGCCGATGTCCAATGGGAGAACAGTAAATTGTGGGGACGTTCCACTGTTTAATTGTGAGTAGGGTAATTTCAATTTCAAAGTTAATAAATTCTTCGATGATTACCTTTTGACTATCACCTCTGGAATTTGCGATCGCATAATTCCACGCTTTCTCTACTTCATCTCTCGTTTGGACTACAGATTGCCCTTTTCCAGAGGATGACATCACAGGTTTAATCACATTAGGAAAACCAATTTGATCGGCAACTGAAATTAATTCTTCTAAGCTGACTGCATAACCATATTTAGCAGTTCTAATGCCTAATTCTTGATGGGCTAATTCCCTAATTCTGTCGCGGTTCATGGTGTAATTAGTCGCTGCTGCTGTGGGGATGACTGTAATCCCTCGCTGTTCAAATTCCAGCAGTTTCTCCGTCCTAATTGCTTCAATTTCTGGGATGATAAAGTCAGGTTTATGCTGAGTGACTACGGCTTCTAAATCATCAGCACTCAGCATTGATATGACTTCACAGCAATCAGCAACTTGCATCGCTGGTGCATGAGGATAGCGGTCTACAGCTATCACATAATTACCGAGCCGTTGCGCTGCAATTACAAATTCTTTGCCGAGTTCTCCTGCACCCAATAACATGAGTTTTTGGGGGAGTTTGATGGAGTTAATCATTGACTTGTCCGAGCCAGTATGAATCTAGCAATCTGATAATTTTTGGGATTTTAATTAATCATCTGCCAAATAGTTAAACCTAGCCCCACGCAGTTGTAAATCTTTACGTTGCTGCTTTGTCAAGCCATTACCTAAGCCAAGCTGACACTCATCTACTAGTGTATCTAGCCAAATAGTTTGATTGAGTGCTGCCCCTCTTAAATCGGCTTTTCTCAAGTCAGCTTTGGTAAAATTGACAAAAATGAGATCGGCATTTAATAAACTGCTACCTTGTAAGTTTGCCCCTGTTAAATTACCCCGAATTAAATTCACCTCATTTAAAATCAACCCCGATAAATCAGCCCCAGATAAATTAGGGAATTTGACTTGACTAGGAGTTTGCAAAAATTCCATCACACAATTGATGTTGGCATCATTAAGACGAATTTTAGTCAAAAACTGGTAGCGTCCTAAGCCTAATTCTTGGAGAATCTGTAGACGTTGTGGCGGAGTCTGCTCTAAAAAGTGAATGGCATTCGAGCGGAGGTCTTGAGTATGATGATTGATCATGATCATTACTTGGCACTATATCTAACTATCGGATGCACGGCTAAAGTTATCTATAGCCAGATGAACAAAAGTAACATGAGAATGCAGTCAAATCTCCACTCAGACAAAGGGTAACATCTGACTTTCATAACTACGGCAAACTTTTGGTAAACTCAGTTGCAGAATTGTTAAAGAATTAGTTCCTCTTGGTAATTCCCAGACAATATAGTCTAACTATCCCCAGGTTCACATTTTTTCCAAGTAGCGTCTGTGTCATTTGAGGTTTTTCCAGCCATAGAGTCCAGAAATCTAATTTCTATCCTGTCTGTGGGCGGTATAGTAATCAATCTCCCCTCATATGTACGCTCCATGTCTAAATCACGATTTACTTGACAGATATGGTTACATTGTGCATCATTCAATGCCAAGATTGGTAGTAAATTTTGCTTTAGAGCGTTCATTTGACTCTCACCCATTCTCCGAAGACTCGATCTCAGCTAATTCTAACCAGCGTTCGGTAGCGTTATCAATCGCTTGTTTGAGCATCTCTACTTGGTCGTAGAGTTGTTGGACTTGGGTATAATTACCGGGAGAGACTTTAACTAGTGCTTGTTCAGCAGTGACTTTTTCGGACTCTAACTGAGCAATTTTGCCTTCTAGCTGCTCAAATTCCCGTTTTTCCCAATTAGATAACCTGCGTCGCTTTTTATTCTCTACATCTTTAGTTTGGGATGTAACTTTTGATTCTTCAGAATTTTTTGTTTTTTCTTTATTGTTGGTGGTGTTTTGTTGTGCTTCTTCAGCTTTCTTATAGTCAAGATAAACCGAGTAATTACCTGGATATGAGCGCAGGTTTCCATCTGCTTCTAATGCGAATATTGTATCGACAGTGCGATCTAAAAAGTAGCGATCGTGGGAAACTACAATGACACAACCGCTAAAATCTTCTAGGTATTCCTCTAATACTGCCAATGTCTGTACATCCAAATCATTGGTTGGTTCGTCTAAAATTAGCACGTTCGGCGCACTAATGAGGATTCGCAACAGAAATAATCGTCGCTTTTCACCGCCAGATAGTTTGTGAATGGGAGCATATTGTTGATTTCCCGGAAACAGAAACCGTTCTAACATTTGAGAAGCTGTAATTTTAGTGCCATCGGCGATTTTGACAAATTCCCCTTCTTCTTTAATGTAGTCAATCACGCGCTGATTTTCATCTAAAGCTGAGAGTAATTCTTCAGAATGCTGATCAAAATAACCGATGTGAATGGTAGAACCAATTTCTACACTACCCTGATCTGGCTCTACCCGTCCAGTAATTATATTCATTAATGTGGACTTACCTGCACCATTACCGCCGATGATTCCCAGCCTATCTTCAGGGCTAAATTCATAGGTAAAGTCATGAATCAGGGTACGCCCATTATAGGATTTAGAAATATTATTGAGTTCAATAACTTTTTTGCCAATGCGACGGCCTACGGTGGAAATATCTACCTTACCCTGAATTTGTTTAAACTCAGTTTCGCGCATGGCGTGAACGCGTTGAATCCGCGCTTTTTGTTTAGTGCTACGCGCTTTTGGCCCCTTTTTCAACCATTCCAATTCTCGGCGTAATACACCCTGATGTTTACGTTGGGTGCTAATAGCTGATTCTTCTGCTAAAGCTTTCTTTTCGAGGTAATATGAATAATTACCTGCGTAGGTGTAAATATCACCTCTGTCAATTTCAATGATGCGATTGGTGACTTGATCTAAAAAGTAGCGATCGTGGGTAATTAAAAACAGTGCGCCCCGAAAGCGATTAAGATAACTTTGTAACCATTCTACAGATAAAGCATCAAGATGGTTGGTTGGCTCATCCATCAATAATACATCGGGATTTGCGAGTAAAGCAGTTGCTAAGGCAATCCGTTTACGATAGCCTCCGGATAAAGTCCCAATGATTGCATCAAAATCAACAATTCCTAACTTAGTCAGGATAATTTTAGCGTTGGTTTCTAATTCCCATGCGCCAGTTTCGTCCATGCGCTGCATGACAACAGAAAGGCGGGACATTAACTGATTATCTTCTGGATAGTGAGCTAGTTTATCAGAGATTTCTTCATACTCTTTTACCAAGTCCATTTGTTCGCCACTGTCAGCAAAAATCTGCTCTAACACTGTGCGGTTTTCATCTAAGTTTGGCTGTTGGGGTAAGTAAATTATTTTAGAACCAGAGTTACAACTAATTTGACCACTATCAACTGATTCTAGTCCAGCAATCATTTTTAATAAGGTTGATTTACCAGAACCATTTGTGCCAATTAAACCCACTTTGTCAGTAGCATCTAAACTAAAGCTGGCATCTTTTAAAATTTCTTTAATTCCAAAGTCTTTTTTAATTGATTGTAGGGTGATGATACTCATAGAATTTTAAAAGAAACCGTTGAATTTATTGCTGATTTGGTGTTTGGGCGTGAATGGATATTTTGCTTGCATCTCACGCAGTACCGCTTCGCAGAACCCGCAGGGTGGCGCAGAGTTGCAGAGAGAAGTTTGGAGTATATACTAAGAATTTAGGTGAGTAAATATGAGGTGCATTTATTTATTTTAACGGACCTCATATTTTTGCCTAATTTTAGACAAATAAGTCCAAGGGTAGATGTCCATACATTTCGTTGATGCCTCCTTCTTCATAAGACTGACAAGAGACTAATACACCACGATGATGTCCTGCATAGGAATCGAGGTAACATAAGCCATTTTTACCATTTAATTTGATATAAACTGGCCCTTCTACTACAGGTAAATCAATGGGTACTTCATAACCCAAAGCATGAGAGTATGTTTTCATGGCTAGTAGTCCTTCTGCGGCTGTGTCAGCACAAATTCCTAGTATTTGATAATCAGAAAGTTTGGTGAACAGAATCAATGCTTGGCGTACCAATTCTTTTTCTGACGGTTTAAGAATGGGTGCGATATCTAGACAGTTAAATTTATTGAGGATTTTTTTGGCTTCTGTGGTTGTGAGGTTGGGGTGATTGGGCATTGGCATAGATTGTTTCATGGGTTATTGATTTTTGTTGTGTGTATGAGGTAGAGATAACCGAAAGTGCGTTATGTATGATTAGGCAAATTATAGTCAGTCTTGGGTATTACCAAGATTAAAAATAAAGGGAACATTACTTTGGGATTCACCACCCATAACTAATACTTTGGGCATTTGCGAGCCGCCATTTCTCCAAGCTTCAATTGCTTCTTTTTGTAGCACTAATTGTCCCCCTTGAGCTTTGAGGGTTTCGGCTAAGAGTCTTTGAGCTTCGGCTCTACCTTTGGCACGGTTAATATCTGATTGGGCTTCTTGCTCGGCTTCTCGTGCTACATAGACGGCTCTTTGAGCGCGTTGTTCTGCAATTTGTTTTTCTTCTACGGCTTTGGCAAATTCAGGAGAGAAAGTTAGATCAATGACGCTTGTATCTAATACAATTATCCCATACTTATCTAGGCGATCGCCTAGAGCATTATCAAAGTCTTCCTTGAGTTCGCTCCGTTTGGTAATGGCTTCTTCTACTGTTCTTCTCGCGGCGGCAATTTTGAATGATTCTTGGGTTTGGGGCGCGATAATTTTGGAAACAATATTTTCTAGAGTTCCTTGTTTTCTTCTCACTTCTACTACTTGAATCGGATCAATCCGAAAGTTAATCGCAAACCTAGCTGTTAAATTCTGCAAATCTTTCGTAGAACTTTCGGCAGGGACTTCAAATTTTTGGACAGTTAAATCATATACGTCTATCACTGAAATCAAAGGCGGTTTCAAGTGAATACCTTCTCTTAAAGCACCATCCCTAGCTTTACCTAAAATACTGATTACTCCTGCTTGTCCTGGGTTGATAATAATAAAAGAATTTAACCCAATAATCACAATTATGGCTAAGACAATTCCTAAAACTGTGGTTTGCCAATTCCCTATTTGTTGATTTTTCAAGTTGCTATCTCCTTGTGAGTGCTGTTAGCGAACGGGGCGTTTAGCCGATGTTGTTAGTGGTAGCGGGGCGTTTAGCATTCAGTATTTTCTGACTATGAACACAACTACCGTCAACAAATCTTGTTGGCGGCTGATTGTTCGGTTGTGAATAAAATTTTTGACTTAGCTCCACCAGCTTTAATTAGTATTGCGGTGGATGTGGTAGTTAAGCAGCAGGATTCTATCATTGCTCAGTTGGGTTTTCCCTGCTTATGGTTATCACTTGGATAATAGAGTCATTTTTTGAGTATCGCTATAAGTTGTTCTGGCATAACTGGGCACAGAACATACAGCATAACCTACGTTTAGACACATATAAACACCTACAGGGATTGGAGTTAGCTTATTTTGAAAAACACAGGACAGAGGGATTCATGTCTATTAGTGATGATGTTAACTAACTAGAGCGTTTTTTGGATGTGGGAAGCTCACAATATTATCCAAGTAACCACAACTATTGTAGTCATTAGCGGTGCATTCTTTGTCTTAACTCCCAGGGTAGCTTGGATGGCTATCTTATCGATGCCATTGATTCTCTTGGGTTTAGTGGTATGTCAAAAATCATTTGCACCTCGTTACGCCGATGTGCGCGAAAAAGTGGGTTGACTCAACGGACATTTATGTCTGTCTAATAACCTGAGTGGCATCACTACGATTAAAAGTTTCACGGCACAAGAGTATGAAGTCAAGCGGTTAGGGCAATACAGTTATGTTTATCGCCAAAGTAACACTAAAGCGATCGCGTTACGCCCAGCGTAGCTGATCGCACGCACTGTCTACGGCTTTTATTCCTTTCATTAGGATGCCTATTCTAACAGGCTTCACAGCATTACTGCCATTTCGTGGCATGAAAACCGTCGTAGGTAAGATGTCAGTAGGTGCTGATCGTTCCTGAGTCTTTTTGGTGGATAATGAAACTGAGGCAGCAATTAGGTGATCGCTCATCGTCTTTCCATAATTCGCAATGCTGATTGTATTTATATAAAGAGTTGTTAACTGTTGGTGGGATTTATGCTAGTACCGCTAAAGCGGAACTCGCAGAATGGCGCAGAGACAAGGTAGTAGGTCATCAAGTTTTAATTGATGGATAAGCTTTTTTTGTAGTAAGGACTTTAGTCCTTAAAAAAATCAGGACTAAAGTCCTTACTACGAAACGTCAAAACTAACTTGACACAGTAGTAGATAAAATTACGAATTACGAATTACGAATTACGAATTAATTATGATGTTTGGTAGTAATCAGCCGGAATCAGGGGACAACAAGTGGCGTAGCCAGTTGGATAGGTTTGTGAAAGAACATCAGCAAGAGTTGGCGGCACTTGCTTGGGGGTTGTGGTTAGAAAATGGTGATAAACAAGGTACTATTGGTATTGATTTACAACCAACACCACATTTTGTTTATTGTCCTCAAGAAGCGGTGGAGAAATTAAATAATAATGTTGAGAATAGGCTTCAAGAATTAATCGGCATTATTGAGCATCATCAACCAGAAGTAGAAGTGTTAATGATTGGGATTGGTAAGGGTGAAGTTAAGTTAATTCAGTTTGCACCAGAACCAGCACCAGAAGTTTGTTTTGAACAAATGGGAAAGGATGTTGATGGTTTATTAGATTTACTAGAACAGCGCATGACTGAAGCGATTGTTATGTAGAGGATGTTTCAAAATTCAAAATTCAAAGTAAAAATGTCATTCTGACAGGAGCGGAGCATAAGGTAAAGCCTGCGGCATAGCTAAAGCCGAACAGCACGCTACCGCGAACGCTTAACGCAAAGCGTTCCAGAGGAAAGAATCTAAACCTGCGCTTTGTGCTTACATTCCAGTTCCTACCCTACGGGAACGCTGGCGCGAAGGCTTTGCTCAGGACTGCATACTCTTACAGAGAAGCAACTCAGCACCGGCTAAACGCCGCGCTACCGCTAACAGCACTCACAACTCACAACTCAGCACTCAGCACTCACCAGCACTCAACTAGTTACACAACGGAAGCCTGCGAAAATTTGCCTTACACCTGGATGATACCAATTGCGGAAACTAGGACGTAGTACCCAGGGACGGGTTGCCCAACTACCTCCTTTTAAAACACGGTGCTGGTTGTCAAAGTAAGCTTGGGAATAACCTTTATATGGGAAACTTTGGAAACCCTCATACCCAGAAAACCAAGAAGCTGTCCATTCCCAAACATTACCGAGAGTATCATATAAACCATAGGCACTTTGCCCGGCTGGGTAGGTATTGACTGGGGTTGTATAGTTGATGAAAGCATCGCCTCTAATTGGGTCTAGCCCATTGCAATTACAATATTTATGTGTTGGTAAATCATCGCCCCAAGGATAGGTGCGCCGACGGTTAGTTTGAACATCCCAACTAGCTGCTTTTTCCCACTCGGCTTCTGTGGGTAGACGCTTTCCCACAAAGTTTGCGTATGCTTCGGCTTCATACCAACTCACACCATAAACTGGATGATGCTCATAACTTTGAGCTTCTATCCAATAAAGTGGTTGTGTTACCTGCTCGTTTTGTAACCATTGCCACCCTCCCACTGACCAATACTGAGAATTTTGATATCCTCCAGCCTCTATAAATAGGCGATATTGTCCACAAGTCACCGGATAGCGGTCAATCCAGTAAGTATCTAAATAGACTTTGCGAGCAGGAATTTCATTATCCATTGCATCCATTGAGTCACTTCCTAACTCAAATTCCCCGGCTGGAATTTCTATCATCTCAGGCTGAAAAGAAGAAGATGAGGGAAGTGTCACGCTTAAACGCTGACTATTAAATAACTCCAGCACCATAGTCATGATTTCACAGTGTTGACTTTCATGCTGAATTAGAAAACGCCAGAGGCGTTCTTGGGGTTCTATATCTGCAACTTCTAGGTATTTCAACACATTTTTTCTTACTGTGTCCAAGTAATCAAGAGTTTCATCTAGTTTGGGTAGATTAACTCGCTGAGATTTGGGTAAACCATCAGCTGCAAACAACTGACGGTAGTGCGGAAATAAACAAGGACTACCTGCACTATGTTCTAGTATCCATAAAGATTCTATATAGGCAATATGTCCCAAATGCCAACCCACAGGACTAAAATCAGGATGAGGTTGATTGCAGAATGTTGCTGCATTCATCCCCGCAAATAATGTTAAGGTTTTGGTACGACATTCATCTAAAGCAACAGTAATAGAATCTTTGACGCTAGATTTTTTCAACTTGGATATCACAGTCTTCTCCCACAGTGATAATGCTATTTTCTGGGCAACCAGTCCAGTTACCTGCAAATAATGGTTCAGAAGCAATGATGACAGAATTAGGGAAAGTTAAATCATCTCTGAGCCAATAAAGAGACGGTGCAGGTGCAGAGGTTGAAAAACGAGAGGCTATTAAGCGTTTTCCATCACTAAAAACTGTATTTGCAGAAGCTTCAACTTGATAGCGTTTTGCCATTTCTCCCAAGGCTAATAAAGTTGTGCGTAAAGCATACTCTGGGGGGCGATGTTTGTTCAATTGGATTTGAGAAAGCAATAATGCAAAAATATGTTCAGAATCTGTATTGCCGTTGATTTGTTCGTAAAAATTAGGGATTAAAGTGCTGCGGATTTTTCGGTGTAAGGTTTGACGAAATTTCTCAATGCGTCCATTGTGAATAAATAAGGTTTGTTGATGATTAAATGGCTGACAATTAGCAAAATCTAATGCTTGTCCTGGTGTAGCACTGCGAACATAAGCTAGTACACATTTAGATTCTACATAACGGCTAAGACTAGGTAAATTAATATCATTCCAAATTGGTAGTGTATTTTTATATATAAATGGATCAGTATTTTTTTGGCTATGATACCAACCCACACCAAAGCCATCTGCATTTAATAAACCAGAAGTCATTTCCCTTGGTTGGTAACTTTGGACTATTAATGAGTGTTCTGGTTTATACAGAAGATGATCTAGAGAAATAGGTGAACCAAGATAAGCAAGTAGACGGCACATAATGACAGCATTTGCTCCTAATTGCTTTCATAGGATAAGCCTTATTTCTGAGAATTTCATTAAATTGAGCGCAGAGTGCTGTTAGTGTCTGGCGATCGCCTACGGTGGAGCGGAGCATCGTCGCCTACGGTGGGTGGAACGCCATTAAATCAAAGATGCTAGGATATCGCCAAGTGATATAGCGTAAGAAAAGGAAGTTAGCATCATGGTTGCTTCTCCTCAAGAAAATTACCTCACACCAGCAGAATACCTGCAACTAGAGGAACACAGTCAAGAAAAACAAGAATATATTGATGGCTACATCTACGCAATGGCCGGCGCAAGTGACCCCCACGTTACTATTGCAGGAAATCTATTTGCGCTTTTACGGACTCATGTCCGTGGTTCTGGTTGTCGTGTTTACATTGCTGACATGAAAGCGCGAATTGAGTCTTTAAATCGTTTTTACTATCCTGATGTAATGGTGACTTGTGACCAACGCGACCAAGAAACACCGACTTATAAAAAATTTCCCTGTTTAATCGTGGAAGTTTTATCTAATTCCACTGAGGCTTTTGACCGAGGTGATAAATTCGCTGATTATCAAGCCTTGGAAAGTTTACAAGAGTATGTTCTAATTAATACCAAGCGTCAACGTGTCGAGTGTTTCCGACGCAATGAGCAAAGATTTTGGATTTTGCAATCATACACTCCAGCACAGGAATCATTTTGTCTCAACAGTGTTAATTTTGAGGGGACAATGGCTGCACTGTATGAAGATGTGGTTTTTGAGAGTTAACCTGTTCTTAAAAAAGTGAGGTATTCTTGCTCATTATTTAGTAAACTAATTAACTATTAATGGCTTCAATGCTTCCTAAGTTTAGGGAAGCATAGAAAGAAGTAGGGATATTGATTAAACAAAAGTTATGCCGCTTATAGTTCAGAAATTCGGTGGTACATCTGTCGGTTCAGTCGAACGCATCCAAGCTGTAGCCCAGCGTATTTATAAAACTGTCAAAGCAGGAAACTCCCTGGTGGTAGTGGTTTCAGCAATGGGAAAAACCACCGATGGACTCGTTAAGCTAGCTAATGACATTTCTCCTAATCCTAGCCGTCGGGAAATGGATATGCTGCTGTCTACAGGGGAGCAAGTGACTATTGCTTTGCTGAGTATGGCGTTGCAGGAACTTGGACAACCAGCGATTTCTATGACTGGCGCACAGGTAGGAATTGTTACCGAAGCTGAACATACCCGCGCCCGAATTTTGCAGATTGAAACAGAACGAGTGATGCGTCACCTTAATGATGGTAAGGTCGTTGTTGTCGCTGGGTTTCAAGGTATTTCTAGCAATGGTGAGTTAGAAATTACGACTTTGGGACGTGGTGGTTCTGATACTTCGGCGGTAGCTTTAGCAGCTGCATTACAAGCTAACTTTTGTGAAATTTATACCGACGTACCAGGAATTTTAACTACAGACCCCCGTCTAGTTCCTGAAGCGCAGTTAATGGATGAAATCACTAGCAATGAAATGCTGGAACTGGCGAGTTTAGGGGCAAAAGTATTACATCCCCGTGCTGTGGAAATTGCCCGTAACTACTGTGTACCTCTGGTAGTTAGGTCAAGTTGGACGGATGACCCTGGGACTTGGGTGACAACTCCTCAAAATCAAGGGCGATCGCTGATTAATTTAGAAATTGCCCGTCCTGTAGATGCGGTAGAATTTGACACCGACCAAGCCAGGGTGGCTTTGTTGCGTATACCCGATAAACCAGGAGTAGCAGCTAAGTTGTTTGGCGAAATTTCCCGCCAACAAGTAGATGTAGATTTAATTATTCAATCGATACATGAAGGTAATACTAATGACATTGCTTTCACTGTCAGAACACCTATACTCAAACGAGCCGAAGCCGTAGCCTCGGCGATCGCCCCAGCTTTGCGAAATCCATCTCACCCCAACACTGACGAGGCTGAGGTGATGGTAGAACAAGACATTGCCAAAGTTAGTATTTCTGGCGCAGGAATGATAGGCCGTCCTGGAGTAGCCGCAAAGATGTTCGCCACCCTAGCCGCAGCCGGGGTAAACATCCAAATGATTTCCACCAGCGAAGTCAAAGTTAGTTGTGTAATTGATGCGAGTGATGGCGATCGCGCTGTGGCTGCATTATGTCAAGCTTTTGAGATAGTAGCCTCCCCGGCTTCTCCTGCTTCCCCTGCTTCCCTACTTTCCTCTCATCCCCCCGTGCGCGGTGTGGCTTTAGACTTGAAACAAGCCCGTTTAGCGATTCGCCAAGTCCCCGATCGTCCGGGAATGTCCGCTAAACTGTTTGGTATTTTGGCACAGCACAACATCAGCGTAGACATGATTATTCAATCTCAACGCTGTCGGGTAATTGATGGTGTAGCCAGACGAGATATAGCGTTTACAGTCCCCCTGATGGATGGAGAAACCGCCCAAAAATTACTCACGGAAGTAGCAACAGATTTAGGATGGGGCGATGTAGTTTTAGATAGTGCGATCGCTAAAGTTAGTATTGTGGGTGCAGGTATGGTAGGACAACCAGGTGTAGCAGCCAAAATGTTTGATGCGTTAGCTAAACACCAAATTAATATTCAAATGATCGCTACCTCAGAGATTAAAATTAGCTGTGTCGTAGACCAAGAACAAGGTGTACAGGCTTTGCAAGTTATTCACGCCGCTTTTGATTTGGCTGGTAGCGAGAAATTTGTTGTACCTGCGTAGTGAGTGCTGAGTTTTGAGTGCTGAGTGCTGAGTAGGGAGTAGAGAGTAGGGAGTTAAATCAGTCATCAGTTATCAAGTGACTGATAACTGATAACTAATGATGCCCAATCACAACGCAGGATTTTCATATAACAATAAAGATAGGAAAAAATCTGTCATAAAAATTGCTACCCAAGTAGTAACAACTGCTGTCGTGGCGGATTCTCCTACTTCTTTCGCGCCGCCTCTAGTAGTTAGTCCCCAACTACAGCCGTTAATAGAAACTATAGCTCCAAAAATTAACCCTTTCAGTAAAATAGTAAATACGTCTGATGTGTCTAGAAAGTCTCTAACTGATTCTAAAAATATTTCTGGAGGAATTTTGTAAAATTGTGCAGCTGCAAAAATGCCTCCAGCGATGCCCATAATTAAAGCAAAAATCATCATGATGGGCATCATCAAACAGCAGGCAATTACTCTTGGTAAAACTAAATAATCAATAGGGTTAGTCTTGAGCATATACAGCGCATCAATTTGCTCGGTGACACGCATTGCACCTATTTCGGCGGCGAACGCAGAACCTACTTGTCCGGCAATAATACTTGCTGTCAAAATAGGGGCTAATTCCCGGCAAAAAGCTAAGGCAAAAGCACCTCCTACGGTACTGACAGCACCAAATTTTACTAATTCTCTAGCTGTTTGAATAGTAAAAATCATGCCTGAAAAAACACTGACTAACAAAACTGGAGATATGGAAGCAGGCCCCGCAGTCACCATATGTTCTAGAATTTTACGGTAGTAAGTTTTTCCTTGGATTAAATGTAGGCAGACTTGACCAAAAAGTAGCACCGTGGCCAAACAACGCACAATCCATAATTGATCTAAATTTTTTTTCGGTTGCAATTTTACCACCCGGTTTAATTCGTAATTCGTAATTCGTAATTCGTAATTCGTAATTCCCTATAAAATGTTTATGTGTATCTATGCTCTGAACTACTACACTAATTTAATTGTCTCAGGAATAAAGTAGGGTAGTTGATTAATGAAATAATATTATATCTAGATTTTGAGATTGTTATTTTTAGGCTTATTTTTAAGAGTTAATTTCACTACCTAAGCATTTCTTCTAAAGCAAAAACCCCTGTTTAGCAAATAAACAAGGGTTTTGGTTATGATAAATGATTTAGCTGCTATCCAAAAATCACTGATAATTAAGTGTGGAATATCACGGTTAGTAGAGGCAAAAATGCTAAGAGGAAAGTGTGCCAAGATTGTAATTTAACTTCTGGGGTTGGCTTTGGTGGTGTTAGTAAAGCTTCAATTCTCTGTTCTAAGCGTAGCTTGCCGCCATAGGCATCGCCTACACTATCACCCAAAGCGGCACAACAAATGTCTGATTGAGCAAATACAGAACCATTACTGACTACTAATAACAGAGATTCTGCCAACAATAAAGGGTCTACTTGGGATGCAGCGTAACTATCAGCGCGTAATTCTCGCAATACTAAAAGTTCTTGCCACAAAGGTTCTGTGTTGGGTAGCCAAGCGGTGCAGGTACGTATCCAACCCAGCCAGAAGAACCAAAACGTGTCTCTGTAATAATGATGTCCTTGTTCGTGTGCTAAGACGCTTTCTACATGGTCTGGAGAGAGGGTTTGTAATAATCCTTGACTCACTACTAATTCTGGTTGCCAAAAACCAATTTGACCTGCAAATAAAGCTTCTGTGTTCATGAGTCTGACTTGTGTACCCTCAAAATCTACGACAGGACAATCACGGGCTGATTGTAGCGATCGCCAACCTTGGTAAGCTAGTGTGAGGCACAATCCAGAGAATACAGTCAGGACAACTAAAGCGAGAGAATAGCTCAACCAACCTGTATACATCCCGCCCATTTGGCCTTGCGGCCCCATACACAGCACCGCGATCGCTGTCATAAAAATTAGCAAAGGCGGGAAGAGAAACAGAAATAGCGATCGCCGCCAGCGCACATCCCAACTACCTAGGGTAGGAGTCCAAGAACAGCGCAATATCCCTGCGACTATCACAGTAATCAAAATCATGATTAGGTGCATTATTGTTCCTCCCTGGCTTGGCGTGCGGCTTGAATACGTTTAGCGATCGCTTCGATTTGCTCGCTGGCTGCTTCATCCAGACTATCAGCAAAAGCAGCTACTACGTCAGGATTACCTACAGCCAGAAATCGCTGTAATTGTTCATGAGCTTTAATTACCTGTGCCTGCTGCTTTGTCAGTAAAGGCCGCCAATAGAACGCTTTACCTTTTTTATCACAAACTAGCCAACCTTTATCGGTGAGGCGACGCAACACCGTAGTCACAGACGTGTAAGCTAACTCGCGGTTAGGGTCAGCCAAAATGCGATCGTGAACATCTTTGACGGTGACTGAACCTAATTCCCAGATGATATTTAATATCTCTGCTTCTAAAGGGCCTAAAGACAGTTGTTTAGGATGATAGTCGGGTAAAGGGGCCATAGGGATTGGGGACAATAAAAGTCAAAAGTCAAAAGTCAAAATTTTAGAATTTCTGGGGGAATAGCTTTCCCCGTATTGTTTTAGAATATCTGGTTTAGACGCAAACTCTAGCAACTTTAAATCATTCGTTAATATCTGACGAGAGAATGAAAATCTCTCTTTCCCTAATCCCCAATCACTCACAATAATCAATACTCTTGCCTAACCATTAAGAAATACTCGGACATTAAGTGTCATCATTGTGATCACGAGCAATTAGAATTAATCTCGGCAATAGTTATTGAGAGCAGGTTTATCCCCAGCGTGAAGCTATTTGTATACCATACCCCGGAACTAACTCCAACGGACAAAGCCCCAGACTGCGCGATCGCAGTCGATGTTTTGCGAGCTACTAGCACTATAGCAACTGTTCTCTCTTCTGGAGGCGAAGCGGTGCAAGTCTTTAGCAATTTAGATCAACTCATCTCTGTGAGTGAACAATGGCCAGCACAAAAACGGCTGCGAGCTGGAGAACGAGGCGGTGGTAAAGTCCCTGGGTTTGAATTAGGTAATTCACCCCTCGATTGCACACCTGAACTCGTGGAAGGACGGCGTTTGTTTATTAGTACCACCAATGGGACTCGCGCTTTAAAACGAATAGAGGAATCAGCCACTGTGCTGACAGCCGCTTTCATTAACCGCGCCGCAGTTGTAGAGTACCTGATGGAGAAGCAACCGGAAACAGTTTGGATTGTCGGTTCTGGTTGGGAAGGCAGTTTTTCCTTGGAAGATACAGCCTGTGCAGGTGCGATCGCTCATAGTGTCATCGAAAAATCCCAATTACCACCAGAAGAATTAGCTGGTAACGATGAAGTTATTAGTGCGATCGCTCTATACTCCCAGTGGGAAAATAACCTATTGGGTTTATTCCATCACGCTAGTCACGGTAAACGATTGTTACGCCTGGAATGCCATGAAGACCTGAAATATTGTTCCCAAACCGATATTTTAGCTGTTCTGCCCACACAGCAAGAACCAGGAGTGTTTAAAAGTAAAATCTAAATATGCAAAATCAATAACCGCAAAAATTTCTTGCTCTGTTAACATTAGCCCCTTTCTAGAATTAATTTAGAAAGGGGCTAATAAGTAGTTGGACGGGTGACAGGTGACAGGTGACAGGTTACAGGTGACAGGTGACAGGTGAGAGTTAAAAGCCCATCGCCTGAGCAACATCGCTTAATTCTGCCTCAATGCCTTGTTTAAATTGGGAGTGGCTGTGTTTGATGGCTGTATCAGGGTCTTTCAATCCGTTACCGGTGAGGACACATACGACTGTTGCGCCTGTGGGTACTTGGTCTTTCACTTGTAATAAACCAGCGACAGAAGCAGCACTAGCCGGTTCGCAGAAAATGCCTTCTGATGAAGCTAACAGTCGGTAAGCGTCGAGAATTTCTTCGTCAGTGACGGCTTTAAATTGACCTTGACTGGATGATTGAGCGGCGATCGCTTTATCCCAACTGGCGGGATTGCCAATACGAATGGCTGTGGCTATGGTTTCAGGATGGGTGATCGGATAACCGTTAACTAAAGGTGCTGCACCTGCGGCTTGAAATCCCATCATCCGGGGGAGGCGATCGCATTTGCCGACTTGATGATATTGACAAAAACCCATCCAGTATGCTGTGATGTTGCCTGCATTCCCGACGGGGATACACAACCAATCGGGAGCATTCCCCAAAGCATCGACCACTTCAAATGCTCCGGTTTTTTGCCCTTCTAAGCGGTAGGGATTAACTGAATTTACTAAGGTAATGGGATAGTGTTCCGCCATTTCCCGGAC
Source organism: Anabaena sp. UHCC 0399 (assembly GCF_034931465.1). Lineage (NCBI taxonomy): Bacteria > Bacillati > Cyanobacteriota > Cyanophyceae > Nostocales > Nostocaceae > Anabaena > Anabaena sp. UHCC 0399. The sequence continues at coordinate 34,800 of NZ_JAYGGZ010000009.1, forward strand.
AATTTCTAAGGCGCGGTCAAAGTTACCTTTAATCGCCAAAACTTCTGCACCGTAGAGTAAAGCTTGCGCCAACTTACCCAAGGCGACGTAACCATCAGGAATCAACACAAAAGCCTTCATTCCCCCACGGCGAGCATAAGCGGCGGCGGCGGAAGTATTGCCGGTACTGGCACAAATTACCGCCTTAGCTCCGGCTTCCTTGGCTTTAGTAATTGCCATCGTCATCCCCCGGTCTTTGAAGCTACCGGTAGGGTTTAGACCATCATATTTGACAAATACCCGCACTTGTCTACCGATGCGTTCTGCGATCGCTGGCACAGGAATCAAGGGAGTATTACCTTCTAACAAAGTGACAATCGGCGTAGTTTCGCTAACAGGTAAATACTCACGATAGGCTTCTATGAGTCCAGGCCAGGGTTGGCGATGAGATTGAGCAATAGACAAGCTTAAAGTCACGGGCTTAAAAACTTACTTCAAAATTATATTATGGAGGAATTTGGTAATTGCTCAGGCAAAGAAGGTGAATATTTTTGCGTCCTTCTCTTATTTCTGAGATTTTTTACTTCAGATATTATCTCTTTTTGTACAGCTATTTTACAGTTAATTTTGATTTTATTTAACTGGGGACAAGTCAATTCAAAATTTAAAATGACGCTCTCTACGAGACGCTGCGCGAACGATGACTCGCTAACGCTGCGCTAACAAAATTCAAAATTAAATAACTGGGGACTGGGGATTGGGGACTGGGGAGTAATACAAAAAAAATCAAATACTCAGCACTCAGCACTCACTACTCAGCACTCACTACTCAGCACTCAGCACTCACAACTCAGCACTCAGATGTCAACAGGTCTTTCACAAACCCATTACTGTACGATAATGAGGCTCAATTTCTGCTACGGTTGGCGACTGGGGTTTAGTAGTCCACTGACTGCGGTTAAATAATTCTTGCCGCAGTTCATCAACGTTAATTGTCGTTACTTTACCATTGGCAATAATTTGCTTACCATTCACCCATGCACTATCTACTACATTGGTGGGACGACCTAAAACTAATAGACCAATGGGGTCTGTACGGGGTAGTAATGATAAATTAGTGAGGTCATAAAGCATTAAATCGGCTTGTTTCCCAACGGTGAGTGACCCCAGTTGATCTGCTATATTTAACCCCTTTGCACCGCCTAATGATGCCATTTCTACGGCTTTTCGGGGTGTAATCCAGTAGCGATAATCTAAATCTGTAATGTTGTGCAGAATAGAACCGATTTTGATGGCTTCTAATAAGTCTTGGGAGTCATTGCTAGAAGCACCATCACAACCAAAAGTTACATTTACCCCAGCTTGCTGATATTTTAAAATTGGGGCGATGCCGCTACCTAAACGCAGATTACTGAGGGGATTGTGTACAACGGTAGACTGAGTTTCTGCCAGGATGGCGATATCAGCATCATTCAACCAGACACAATGAGCTAAGGAAGTGCGATCGCTCAAGTAACCAATTCGTTTAAGATGTTCAACAGCAGTACAACCGTATTTTTCTTGGGCGAGTTTCTCTTGGGCTTTGGTTTCGAGTAAATGAGAGTGACGACAAATATTATAGCGATCGCTTAATTCAATACACCCTTCAAATAAAGCATCGCTACACAATTGTATCCCTGTTGGGGCAACTAAAATACTCACACCCTCATCGGGACGGTGAAACTGTTGGATTGCGGCTTCGATGATTTCGAGAGTTGCGGCTGTGGAACGAAAAAACGGTTCATGGGTTTGGGTTGATTCCCCCGTCGGTATCCCAGCCATGAGAGATTCATCTTGAATGAGAGGGGCGATGAAAGCCCGTATCCCCACTTCTTGATAAGCACGAACCGCACTAGTGATAGTTTCTATCTCTTGTCCAGGAATTAATACCAGATGATCTACTACACTCGTACCACCAGACATCAAAGTTTCTACAGCCGTACCCAAAGCACTCAGATAAACTTGTTCTATGTCTAGGGGTGCAAAATCATATAGGTGTGCTAACCATAATTCTAGAGGTAAAGGTGGAATCACACCCCGTTGCCACTTTTCAGAAGAATGGGTGTGAGCATTGATAAAACCAGGGAGTAACAATTTATGCTCACCGTCAATCGCCGTACCGATTACATCTAAATTGGGTGCGATCGCCGCGATTTTACCGTCTATAATCTGCACATCTGTAGTTTTGTAACTGCGATCGGCGGCAATCAATACGTTTTGAATAGTAAAATTCACGGTATGCTCCCAGATCATATTTCCACCTTGGCTTCAAAAATTACGATTAGATCAATTTTCCAAGGAAATTAGAAAATAGTTAATCGATATCTACCACGTCTAGTGGCAGTTTTGGAAAATACCACCACATAGTAAGTCCCATCATCAGGTAATTTAGCTCGATCAATTAATGCGCTGTATTGACCTTCCCTATCACTATCTGAAGAGATTACCTTCCCTTTCGCATCCAACAAGACTATAAAGGGAGAAAAATCTTCAAAGACACTATCTGCACGAATACTGATGAGTTGGCCTTTTTTACCTTCTAACTTGGTGACATTATATGAGTTGCCATTTTTGAGAGTTGGGCTAGTATCGGTTAGTTGATTAAACTCATCTTCAATGTAGCTAGCTCTATCATTTCTCAATGCTAATGTATAACGACCTATATCTCCAGGGTTTTGGCTAGTAACAGCGATGGTATAATTACCTTTCGCTGGCAGTTTTGCAAATATCGAAGCATCCCTAATATTTTTACTTTTATCTGAACTGCCCCTTCGCAAGATCACATTATTATCGGGATCTAATAAAAACATATAGGGTTGTAAACTCAAGTTGTTGGTGCGACGTTTATCTACACTCCCTGTAAGTCTGAGTTGAATTACTTGATTTTCTTGCCCCTCAAATCGGTAAAAATGAAAATACCTGCCATCAGATTTAAAATCCCCTGGTGATAATATTCCAAATGGAATATCTACAAAATCAATGTTTCTATATGTAGGTTCTTTGGATGAGTTATTAGTAGATATTACTGGGTTGCGATTACTCGAATTACCTCGGTTATTTCTACTAGAACTCCCAGTATTACTGCTGTTATTAGCAGGGCGGTTGTTCGCACTACTGCTGTTATTAGCAGGCCGATTGTTTGCACTACTGCGGTTATTAGCAGGACGATTATTCGCACTACTGCTGTTATTGGCAGGACGATTATTCGCACTACTGCTGTTATTGGCAGGGCGATTGTTTGCACTGCTGCTGTTATTGGCAGTGTTACTACTGGAGGTATTACTGCTATTGGAATTAATACTATTGGATACGTTGTTACTGGGTTGATTGCTAGGGCTTATAGGAGGTTTAATAGGTGCTTCATTTTTTGGCGATTTAGGAGCGTCAGGAACTTTAATTTCATTGATTCCTTGCTTCAAAGTTGGGTCATCTATTGGTAGTGATGCAATTGTAAATTCTCGTCTTTTATCTTGAATATTTTCCGCACTTATCGGCAGAATATAACTCGATATGATGAGACTAGAACTCATACCATAAATGAACAGAGACTTTAATTGATGTGCAGTTTTTTTATCGCCTTGCTTTTTCATTGCTCACTCCTAAAATATAGAACAGAATTTACGTCTTTCTACTTCCAAAACAATTGGGATAAATTTTTATGTACCTTCCCCTATCTAACTTGTCTTATATACCTGAATAGAGGACACATCGATTTGAATCCATAAAATAGATTTTTTGTCAAGCTCTATAAGGTATAGATGTAACAACTTTCAGTTTTCACAATAAACTTTTAAATTCTTTCATCACTAAAAATTATACTAATTTATTTGATACACTATCATAATTATTAACGTATTAGCTTAAACAAAAAATTATCAAGTATATGAAAATATTAAATGATTTGTGAAAAATCTTCAGTAACCATCAGGAACTGGGTACACCAGAACCGATGAAATTTCTCCCCTAACCTCCCCTAATTCTCCAGCTTTTTCAATTCAGCTAATCATGAGAAACCCCCACAACCAAAAATAAAAAAGGTTTCTTGCTCTGTCCCCCTGTCCCCTGTTATTTGTCCCCTTCCCATAAAAGTCCTATATAAAAAATATATCCCCCTATGATCTGCTGTATAAATCCGGATTGCCCCAATCCTCTAAATATTGAAGGTACAAAATACTGCCAAGCTTGCGGTACAGAGTTAACAAGTTTACTTAGAAATCGTTATCGGATAGTTAATCTACTATCTGATGAAGGTGGGTTTGGCAGAACTTATTTGGCAGAAGATGTAGATAAGCTAAATGAGCAATGTGTTGTTAAACAACTTGCTCCGCGAGTACAGGGTACTTGGGCGTTGAAAAAAGCTGTTGAGTTATTTAAAGAAGAGGCGATACGACTGCAACAGTTAGGAGAAAATTCCCAAATTCCCCAGCTTTTTGCCTATTTTGAACAAGATAATAATTTATATTTAGTACAAGAATTTATCGATGGTCAGAACTTATCTCAAGAATTAAATCAGCGTTTGACTTATCAAGAAAATGAAATTAAGGAATTATTACTTGATTTATTACCAGTCTTAAAATTTATTCATCAACAAGGAGTTATTCATCGGGATATTAAGCCACAAAATATTATTCGTCGTAAAAAAGATGGCAGATTAGTATTAATTGATTTTGGCGCATCAAAACAACTGAGTGTCACAGTGCAGGCTCAAAAGGGTACAACTATTGGTTCACAAGGCTATACCCCCATAGAGCAGATGCAGGGGGGTGAGGCTTATCCAACTAGCGATTTGTATAGTTTAGGCGCAACATCCTTTCATTTGCTGAGTGGAATTTCTCCTTCTCAATTGTGGATACAGAATGGTTATGGTTGGGTTGCATCCTGGCGAGAATATGTGCAACACCCTGTGAGTAAGAAATTTGCTCAACTGCTTGATCATCTCTTAGCAGTAGATTTTCATGAACGTTATCAGTCAGCAGATGCCGTCATTGCAGACTTAACTCCCCAGCGATCGCCACTATCGGTTTCAGTTCCCCCAACCCTAATTTCGCAAACACAATCAACTATTTTACAATTAATAGATAAACAAACCAAAAAACATTGGCTTGTTGCTTCAGTTCTGCTATTAGCAATAGGAGGGGGAATAGCGTCTTGGCAATTTCGTTTAGGTAAGAACGATCTTTCCACCAATCCCACAATCAATACCAATTCCCGTGCTGACAATTATCTTACCAAAACTCTCAAAGACCATACAGAGGAAGTTAATACCATTGCTATCAGTGCTGATGCTACAATACTGGCCAGTGGTAGCAGTGATAATACTATTAAACTGTGGAATTTGGATAGAAGCGAGGTAATACATACCCTTAAAGGACATTCTGATTTCGTTTGGTCTGTTGTTTTCAGTCCAGATGGCGCAATCTTGGCTAGTGGTGGTCGAGATAAAACTATTAGATTATGGAATATACAACAAGGAAAACAAATTGCTACTTTAGAGGAAGCTTCTTTGCCAGTGACTAGCTTGGCCATCAGCAGCGATGGTAAGATCCTCGCCAGTGGACAAGGTAGCACAATTAAACTCTGGGATTTGCAAACTCAAAAAGTGATTAGAACCTTGGCAGGTCACACTAATATAGTCAACTCTATTGCTATTAGTCCAGATAGTAAAACTCTTGTCAGTGGCAGTTGGGATAAGACTATCAAGGTATGGAATTTGAGTACAGGCAAAGTAAGCAAAACCCTAACAGGTCATACCAAAGAGATAGTTTCTGTAGCGATTAGTCCCAATGGAGAGATTGTTGCTAGCACTGGGGTTGATAAGACCATCAGATTGTGGAATTTGGAGACAGAAAAAGCGATCGCTATTCTGGAGGGACATACGGGAGCTATAGTTTCCCTAGACTTTACTCCTAATGGTAAAACTCTGGCTAGCGGCAGTTACGACGGTACGATAAAACTTTGGAATCTGGGAACAAATCAAGTAAATGCCACTTTAAAGCAAGATCCCAGCAAAGTGACAGCGATTAGATTCAATCCCAATGGAAAAACTCTCTTTAGTGGTCGCGCTAACTATGGTATTGAGATTTGGCGGATATTTGAGAAACCTCAAAATGAAATTGGGCAAGGATTAAATGTATACAGTGCTGAGTAACGAGTGCTGAGTGCTGAGTAATGAATAATGAGTAATGAGTAATGAGTAATGAGTAAAAAGTAAAATTAATTGTACTAACAACTCAGCACTCCCTACTCCCTACTCCCTACTCCCCACTCCCCACAACTCATCAGCACTCAGCACTCAGCACTCAGCACTCAGCACCGGCTAAACGCCGCGCTACCGCTAACACAACTCAGCACTCAAATTATGAATCAGTCTTTGCGGACATTGGGAATTGCACCAAATGCTTGGATGGTGAATCAGGCGATCGCAGATATCACCCGTCCCCAAAAAACCCCACAACCCGTTATCTTATCAACAGAAACAAAAACCCTGCGCCTAGACTTGGCAAAAGCTGCCATCCTCGTCATCGATATGCAAAACGATTTCTGTCACCCTGATGGCTGGTTGGCTCATATCGGCGTGGATGTAACCCCTGCACGTCAACCCATCGAACCTTTAAATAGTTTACTCCCAGAACTACGTGCCGTTGATGTGCCTGTTATTTGGATAAATTGGGGAAATCGTCCCGACTTACTCAATATCAGTGCTAGTTCACTTCATGTCTACAACCCCACAGGCGATGGTGTGGGCTTGGGTGATCCATTACCGAAAAATGGTGCTAAGGTATTAATGGCAGGGAGTTGGGCGGCGGCGGTAGTAGACGAACTCCCCCAATTACCAGCAGATATTCGTGTGGATAAATACCGCATGAGTGGTTTTTGGGATACGCCTTTAGATAGCATCCTGCGGAATTTAGGAGTAACAACGTTATTTTTTGCTGGTGTCAATGCAGATCAATGTGTACTTACAACACTTTGTGATGCGAATTTTTTAGGCTACGACTGCATTTTAATTAAAGACTGCACAGCTACGACTTCTCCCGATTATTGTTGGCTAGCAACGTTATATAACGTCAAACAATGTTTTGGGTTTTTGACTGAATCACAAGCGATTTTAACAGCCATAAATCATCCTGATCTAACAGGAGGAGAATAATCAATGCAATCTACTCGTTGTGTAATTCCTGTAATTAAGTCTCCCAAAGATTATCAAGTCTACCGCATCAGCCCCCATGACACCAATCGGTTAGCAATTATCTTTGATTCCACAAATGCTAATACTTCTCTGACTTGCTGTGTAGAAATTTTTGATCCTGGTGGACAAACACCACCTAATCGCCATCAATGGGCGTTAGAAATGTTTTTTGTCTTGAAAGGAGAAGGTATCGCTATGTGTGATGGTAAAAAAGTTGCCATTAAAGCTGGAGATAGTTTATTAGTACCTCCTACCGGGACTCATTTGATTAAAAATACGGGTAATACTCGTTTGTATACACTAACTATCATGGTTCCTAACGAAGATTTTGCAGAACTAATTCGGAGTGGGACACCACTAGAGCTAGATGCAGAAGATATGACAGTCTTAGGAAGGTTAGATACTTTAATATCTTGTTAAAAGATTAGCATTATTTACTATGCAAAAAATGTTACATACCTCTTAAGCTTACTTTTTGAGTCAACCTCTACTGGTTCTAGGATCAATCCGCACTCTATGATGTATGCACTGAGCAACTTGCAGGTTGACATTACTCTCCGGGGTCAAAGAGCAATTGCAGGCACAGTCGATCTTAACATTGCCTAACCCAGCCAGTAAAAATTCTTATCACAAAGTACAAGGAGAGTGCAATGCTAGCAACAAGACCCTTGATCAAATAACTATTACTGATGACAATAGATAACTATTAGAGAACCCTATGTTAATTTTTGTTAAGCAAGCTTTCAGAATCTTGCTTTAGATTAGGGTAAAATTTAATAATTAGTCTTCAGTGTTTACATATTGCACAGTGCGGCTAAACAAAACTTGAGACTCTTGTAAATGTAGCTTTACATCTGATTGAAATCAAATCAATCAAGTTCGATCATAAATAGCTGACCATCACAAAACGTAGCATTGTGACGTAATTATTAATATTGCGGTCAAATTTTACAAGTATAGAATTCAGGAGAAATATCCCATGTTCGGTTTTATCAAAAAACTAATCGCTGGCATCCTAAGTTTCGTTACCGGGCTATTACCTGGCAAGAAAAATGGTGGCTACTACTTACAACTAGAAGAAACTGGTACAGGTTCAGCACCAGTTGCTGAGACTAAGACTAAACCAGCAGTAGAAAAATCCAACGGTACAAAAGCCGCAGCAGAAGCACCGCAACCAGAGCCATCACCTACGCCTGTCAAAGCAGCTAAGAAAGAAGCTTCTCAGAATGGTAAAGCTGCTCCAACTGAACCAGCACCAGTCCCAGTACCAGCTGCTAGCACTAAACCCGCTACACCAACTGAAACCACATTTGCACCCAAGTACCTAATCCCTACCTTTAGTAGCTCAAATGGTCGTCGTCGTCCAGGCGCGAATATGAATACTTATCTAGACATGGCGCGTCAAGTAAAAACTCCTGGCTAAGTATTGAAGGTGACAGGTGACAGGTTAGAGGACGGGGAAAAGAGCTAATTACCAATACTAATGGTCTTTTGCCATGTCTTTGTTAAATATCAGTCCACTATATAAATGAAATGCTGGGTCCCAATAGGTCTTCTCCCTGCGAAACAGGTGAATGTGAGACTGAATGTTACCCAGCATTTCTGTTTGCTCTAGGACTGTCTGTGCAAATGGTGTAAAGTCTGACCAACGTTTGACTTGTGGTAGATACTGCGTCAGCAAGTCTAGTAAATTATTCCAGTTGATTCTCATGGTATTTTGACTAGCTGAGGGGGTAATTTCTAAAGCTTGTTGAAAATCATAACTGCGATCGCACAGTCGCAAAATACAGCGTCTCTCTGGTAAGTGTAAATCACAAAATTGAGCATAGTCTTGGGTTTGAATTTTGCGCTCTAGTTGGCGATGTGCGTTTATATCTACAACTTCCTCAAAAATAGGTAATAGTCCGAGAACTTGCGCTGTGACTTCTGACCAATCAAAGGTGAGTGAACCAACTTGGTTTGCTTGGTTTGAGCAAATAACGGTAGCTTTTGACTGCATTTCTGGGAAATACTGCACTTGAAAAACTTGTATTTGTTCAATCGCTTTGATGGTTGTCCAAAAGCAAGGGATACCAGCTTGCTGTAGCTGCATCCCGTAAAACTTGAGTTCGCCAATTCTCCCGGTGCGGTAATACTTCCAGGTGCGGCTAGGAAGTATTAACTTTGCAGTGTAGGGATCTAGCTGCATAATTTGGGCAAATTTGGCTGCTAGTTGGGTTTTTTGTTCGTTGCTGAGAGGTTCTAATATTAATACTCCCAGTTCAGTATTGCTGGGTTCGGCTGTGGCTTGAGCGATCGCGCGTTGTTTTTCTTCTTTTTGAATTTCTTGCAGTCTTTGCAAAGCTTGCCGTGTTTGGGTGACAATCCTATTATTGGTTGTGATTAACAACAATCGCCGATAAACTTTTTCCGCATCCCGGTGTTTTCCTGAAACTTCGTGTAGTCTGGCGAGATAAAATACCACCCAAGGATTATCCGGGGATTCGATTAGCAGTGGTTTGAGTAATTTGGCTGCTGTTTGATAGTCTTTATGCTCAAAGGCGATCGCTACTTGCTCAATCATGGCAAAATTAAGAAATTCAGATGTAGTCTGTTTGGGTTTTAAGGATGGGTTATATCTTGCACCAGCTTTTCAGTCCGCCAAAAAATCAAGTTCTTGGCTAATAGCAAAAGTCAGATAAATCTGACTAGTACAGTGCGATATTCTTCTTTACTGTCCCCTGTCCCCTGTTCCCTATCACCTACATTTATACTTCACAAGCTGCGGAAATTAGGGATAATGCTACTATGGGTGCTGTGACTGCCCGTAAGATACGACGACCTAGAGATACTGGTTGAAATTCTGCGGCGATCGCTTCCTCAATTTCTCTATCTGTCCAACCTCCTTCCGGCCCCGTAGCGATGACAACATCTCCCGCAATCTTGGTAATTACGCTTTGAAGATGGCTATACTCACCACGCGCTTCACAAATATAGCGGTGACTAGCTGTGCTATTAGTTACAGCATCTTTAAATGTTACAGGTTCTAAAATTGTTGGGACAAAAGCACGCTCTGATTGTTCTGCGGCTTCGGCTGCAATGCGTCGCCAACGTTCCAGCTTTTGCGGACTAGGATTTAATAAAGTGCGATCGCTCAACACCGGAGCAATACAGGCTACGCCTAATTCAGTACAACTGCGTACCACTTCATCAAAGCCGCTACCTTTGGGTAAAGCCATGATTAAAGTAATGGCTACAGGTAACTCAGTCTCAACAATTAGCGGTTTTAAAACCTTTGCGTGTTCTCCAGTTATCTCAGCCAACCACCATTTACCCAGTCCATCCATAGCAATAAATTGCTCACCTTCACCTAAACGCAACACCCGCTTTAAGTAATGTTGCTGCTGTGATGTGAGTAAAATTTGATGTTCTTGGAGTTGGGAAGGTGCGATCGCAATTCGTTGTAGTTGAGCCATGAGATTTTAAACCGCCGATGCACACAAAAACACCGTGAAAAAGACTAGCTATTGCCTTGTAAACGTCTTCTATCTTCGATTAGTTCTTGTAGTTTGCCAACTTCCTCAACTGTATAAAATGTTTGATTAGGTTCAGATGCAATTTTATCCATCAAGGCATGAAAAGCTTCTTTATCGTTGCGATGTTTTAAAAGATAAGCTTTTAACTCGGACTTACTCATTGCTGCAAAGTCGGGTTTGGTCATTCTTCGTATCTCCATTTTCCATCGCGTGTAATCAAGATACCTGTTTCTTCTCCAGCTAGAATGTAAATGTTGCCAGTGCGTTCATCGATTCGGACTATAAAAATCGGCAAAAATAAACTCGTAACATTCTGGCTAAGAATAAAACACGTTATTGTCTGCTCTGTAGTCGGATAAACTGGGTTTTTCACTATAAATATATTTTCACATTAATCAAATTTTCTTAAAATTTTCTCTCTTATTTATCAATTTTAGTCTTGTAGGGTGCGTCAGACTATCAAATCCTGTCAATAAACAGATTTTTGATATCTAGACGCACCCTACTAATATGCCAGTTGCGTAAGTCCTGTTAATTACAGATATGGTGGGGTGGGGGAATCTTACATTTCCCTTTTTCCTGTCTTTTCTGTTCAGAACCAACAAGCTATGAAAGAGTTTGGAAGTAAGTTTCCAACGCCTCTTTGACTAACTCAGTCATTGATCTACCTTGGCTAGTAGCTGTGGCTTTAACTTTGCTGTAAAGATCATCATGCAAGCTGACGCGATACCGTGACTTGCGAGACTTAGCGGTGACTGATTCTGCTTCTGGCTCATACTGGGCGGTAAATTCACGAATAACATCAAAGCCGACGCGATCGCAAAAATCCCCAAAGCTTTCTCCAGGTGTCCGCGATTTTTTGAAGTAGACAAAAATTGGCTCTAGGAAGCTTTCTATGTCATTGTGGTGCAAGCGTTCTACATAAGGCTGGGCTAGACGGATCTGATTGGGTGAACCGCCTAACCAAACTTGATAGCTTTCCGGCGCACTACCAACAAAACCTAACTCCGCCATGTAGGGACGAGCGCAACCATTGGGGCAGCCAGTCATCCTTACCACAAAATGTTCATTTTGTAAACCAAGTTTATCTAATAAAGCACGAATCCGTTCGAGAATGCTGGGTATAGTCCGTTCTGACTCGGTGATAGCCAAACCACAAGTAGGTAAAGCGGGACAAGCCATCGCATAACGGACTAGAGGGTCGATGGTGTTGGGGTCGGAAACTATGCCGCAACGGTCGAGAATTGCTTGAATTGCGGGTTTGTTTTCTGGGGCAATTTCGTAAAAAATCAGGTTTTGGTTGCCTGTGAGCCTTATGGGTAAGTTAAATTGCTCGACAATTTCCCGTAGAGCAGTTTTCAGTTGAAACGAGCCTTCGTCTTTTACCCGACCGTTATCAATAGAAATACCTAAAAATAGTTTGCCATCGCCTTGTTCTTGCCAACCCAGGAAATCGTGATATTTAAACTCTGGTAATTCTTGGAAAGGTGCGAGGGGTTTGCCAAAATATTCTTCAACCTTGGCGCGGAATTTATCGACACCCCAATCATTAATTAAGTATTTTAACCTAGCGTGTCTGCGGTCAGTGCGATCGCCATAATCTCTCTGTGTGGCAACAATTGCTTTCACTGCATCATACACGTCTGCCTTAGCAACATAGCCGATGGGGTCTGCAATTCTGGCGAAGGTTTCTTCTTTGTTGTGGGTTCTACCTAAGCCACCACCAGCAAAGATATTAAATCCTTCCAGGTTGTCTTGGTGGTCAGTAATGACTACTAGAGTTAAATCTTGGGAATATAAATCAATCGAATTATCTCCCGGTACTGTCACACTCACCTTGAACTTACGCGGCATATAGTATGTGCCGTAGATAGGTTCTTCGGTGTCATGAATTATTGTGCCATTGCCATTGCTCTGTCTGGCTGCTTTAACTTCTGGACTCTCTTCAGCACTGATGGCTTTTTCCCCATCTAGCCAGATTTCGTAATAAGCACCAGTTTGGGGTGAGAGTAAGTCCGCAATATTTTGGGCATATTCCCAAGCATACTGATATTCAGGGCGATTTTTGAAAGGAGCAGGGGGGGACATGACGTTGCGGTTGATGTCGCCACAAGCACCCAAAGTTGAACCGAGATTTTTAACTATTGTAGCGATCGCCGCTTTCAAATTTTTCTTTAAAATACCATGCAGTTGAAACCCTTGACGAGTCGTTGCCCGCAAAGTGTGATTGCCATATTCATCAGCTAGCTTGTCTAAAGCCAGGTAGAGTTGCGGCGGTACTAACCCACCAGGGTTTTTTGTCCGCAGCATAAACTGGTAATCTTTCTCCTGTCCCTTAACGCGGTTATCGCGGTTATCCTGTTGATAAGAACCGTGAAACTTGAGAATTTGTACTGCGTCTTCGCTGAAATGAGTAGTATCCTCAAGTATCTGCGTTGCTACAGGTTCACGTAAAAAATTACTGTTTTCTTTCAGCCCTTCTACTTTGGAAGGCTTGCGGCTAGCGAGAGGGGAAGGAGCAGATTTAACCATCAGAGTTCTATAGTATTCTCAATAAGGCATCGGTAATTGCCGAATTAGCCTGTTAGCAGCATTGCTGCGTCTGGCTATTTCCGGTAATCCGGTCGGAAATGTGCAGAATATCTCTATCTTAACACGACAAAAAGCTGGTTTTATTCAGTGATTAAACACCTCATCAAACCAGCTTTTGACGTTTCTGAGTTTTTAGTGCTGAGTTAAATATATACTACCGCAAAAAGTGTTGAAATTGGGCATATGAATTCAATTCGCAATTCGCAATTCGCAATTCGCAATAAATTCAAAAACTTCTGCTCCCCTGTCCCCTGTCCCCTGTCCCCTATCTAAACCGATAACCGATACCACCATTGATGCTGACAGCAGACGCGGGGCTATCTTGGTAAGCACGCAATCCGACTTTGGCATTGGTGTAAACCAGGAAGTTGTTAGCCACTTCAGATTCAACCCCTGCACCCAATACGACAGATTCTCTATTGCCTAAAGGACTTGGTAAGCCATTTTTTTCCACAAAGGAGTAACCACCAGTTACAAAGGCGTTGGTGCGATTGGCAATAGGCACATCAAAGGAAACCTCTGGAATAATTGCCGTTGTCTCGTCATTCCAAAGTACGTTACCCCGTGCAGAAAATGGGGTATTGCCTAGTTTGACGCGTCCTGTAAGATTACCGCCAAAGTTAGCAGCATCATTATTTTGTCCACCATTGGTAACACCTGCGGCGATACCAGCACCAACATAACTAGCATCAGTACCTTTTTGAGGTTCAGCCGCAGCTTGACCAGCATTAACTACGAAAGCAGTCATGATTACGGAAGAAAATGCAGAGATTGTTACTAGAGACTTGAGTATATTTTTCATAATCTTGAGTAAATTTTCTAGTGTTTCCTTTTACTTTTAAAGTCGAAAGATATGTCAAATATGTTCCAGATATTTTTACGAATTTCTGTATTGAAAATAGGGAATATGCACTTTAAAAACTGGCACAATCTGAAGGAATAAACTTGTTTATTAAATCCTATTTTGTGACTATTCATATAGAAAGAACAAGCTAGCTGTAGCAGTTACTTCAATCATCTCTACAAGAAATCTATAAAGTTAATTTTGAGTAGTTTGCATGGAGATTTAATAAATGCTAACCGCTACAAAAACGTTATCTGGTTTGATGGGTTTGTGTGTCGGTGATGCGTTGGGTGTACCGGTGGAGTTCACTAGCCGCGCCGACTTAGCTCAATCTCCAGTCACAAAGATGCTGGGTTACGGGACATGGAATCAACCTCCAGGAACATGGTCTGATGATAGTTCACTCACATTTTGCCTGGCAGAAAGCCTGTGTAGAGGTTATTCAATAAATGCGATCGCAGATTCTTTTTGCCGTTGGTATAAAACGGCTTACTGGACACCTCGTGGCGAAATATTTGGCATTGGTGAAAGCACCCACGCAGTGATTATGCGTCTCAAGCAGGGAGTTCCACCTCTAGAGGCTGGGGGAACTAGTGAAATGAGCAATGGTAATGGTTCTTTAATGAGAATTTTGCCAATGGCTTATTCTCATCGAAGTTTAGCTTTACAGGAGTTGATTACAAGGGTACATCAAGTTTCTAGTATTACCCATGCTCATCTGCGATCGCAAATGGCCTGCGGCATTTATATTAGTATTGCCGTGGAACTGCTCAAAGGTGCGAATCCCCAGACAGCCTATTTAAAAGGATTAGAAAATATCCAAAGAGTTTATGCAGCAGATGAATATCTTCCAGAACAACCTTATTTTCAGCGCATCTTCAGGGGTGAAATTGCCAAGTTACCAATAGCAGAGATTAATTCTGGTGGCTATGTAATTGATACCCTAGAAGCCTCCCTCTGGTGCTTGTTAAATAGTTCCACTTATGCAGAGGCGGTACTAAAAGCTGTCAACTTAGGAAGACATACCGATACCACTGCGGCGGTGACAGGGGGTTTAGCAGGCATTTACTATGGGGTGGAAGGTATACCCCAACAATGGTTTAAGCAAATTGCTCGCAAACAAGACATCATCAACTTAGCTACGCGCTTTGCGGCGGCGATTGACCATCAAATATAATCAATTTTTCATGAATCCAAGCAAAAGATACCGTTTTTTTGACCGAATCTACGCCCCGAACAGATTCCCTAACTTGAGGAGAGCCAACGTACTCTATTGAATCCACATCAATAGTCAATATTTATTCTCTCCCTTATCTCCTCTACACTCGTGCATCCTAATTAATAAATATTTAATGCTGTTTTAATGGAAAAATCAGTAAAAATAGCTATGCTTTTGTATTCATCTGGCTGAGGCGTGATGTTGTGAGCTATGGCTTGGTGTTTCACTTATTAGAATCAAGCTTTGTCGTCAAAAGCAATTTAGTATCAAAAGTATGTGGAGGTTCGATGTCAATATCTGAAGCTGTTAGCAACAAGAATACTTCCCACAAAAGTATTGAAGAACGTTTGCAGATACAGCGTTTGGTAGAAGCAACCAAAATAGTTTCATCTAGCGCAGGAAGTGATGTAGTCAAGGGATTAACTCAATTTCCCAAATCTTTACCAGCATATTATTTTTATGATGACCGTGGTTCTGAGTTATTCGAGCAAATCTGTGAGTTACCAGAATATTACCTTACACGCACAGAAACCGCGATTTTGCAAGAGTATGCTGGTGAAATCGTCAAGATAACTGGGGCTTGCGAATTGGTAGAACTTGGTAGTGGTAGTTCTACCAAAACCAGGATTTTACTAGATGCTTATCGACAACTAAACTATCCTTTGCGCTATTTACCTATAGATGTTAGTGCAGGGATGTTGGAAAGTAGTGCGAGAAATTTATTAAAGGATTATCCTTCCCTGCAAGTTTATGCACTGGCTGGAACTTATGAATTAGCTTTGGCAAAACTCCCCCCAACTCAGTCACCTACTCGGATGATTGGTTTTATTGGTAGTTCGTTAGGGAATCTTAACCCTCATGAGTGTGATGTTTTCTTTTCCCAAATTATCAACGCTTTGCAACCTGGTGAGTATTTCTTGTTGGGGATAGATTTACACAAGTCCAAGGAGATTTTAGAACCTGCTTACGATGACAGCCAAGGAGTCAGCGCAGCCTTTAACCTGAATATGCTAGATCATTTGAATAGGCGGTTTGAAGGAGATTTTGACACGACACAGTTTGAACACTGGGCATTTTATAACGAAACCAAAAATCAAATTGAGATGCACTTAAAAAGTGTGCGATCGCAAACCGTACAATTAAAATCTCTCAATCTCACCGTTAATTTTGCCCAAAACGAAACTATCTTTACCGAAATTTCTCGCAAATTCAACCTCAACACTATCCAACAGCAACTGACAACCAAGGGTTTAGTTCCTATCCAAACCTGGACTGATGCAAAACAATGGTTTGCTTTATTGCTGTGTCAATTGCAAGTCAGGGATTAACAAAAAATAGATCACTCAACATAAATCTTGGTGTTGGGTTGACGTAAGGAAACCCAACCTACCTCTGTCACCTGTCACCTGTCACCTGTCACCTGTCACCTATCACCTATCACCTATCACCTGTCACCTGTCACCTGTCACCTGTCTATTAACGTCGTCTCATTTCCATGAGCATTTGTGGCTCGACATTCTCCACATTCGGTATTGCTTCTAATTGAGCAATGCCTTGCAAACCATCGCTCATCTTATCCGATTTAGCACGTAACCAAGCCGCATGGGGAGCATAAGCCAGACTTTCGACAACTTCATAACCTGCCTGATTAATTGCTGCTTGCTGTGACTCTACCTCCACATCTTCAGCAAAGCGAATAAATACTAAACCCGTAGGAACGGCGAGTGAACCCCCTTCCAGCGTATAGACAGGGCTGAGTGTGTCTTTTATTTCTGGCTTGGGTTCACCAGCAAAAACTACTATTTTTCCCTCATTTAATACTAAAACTGCTGAAGATATTACGGTACTTGGTTCTTTGTAATGTACGGCGTAGTATCCAGGCTGACGGCTGAATAACACAGGCGCATCTTTACCAACATGAATTTGTTGGGGATATTCATTAAAGTAGTCTGGTTGAAATCTCACTTCAGCAATTGGGGGTAGAGAACAAGCCTGGAAGAACAACTCAATCATCTTGTTTAAATTCTAATGATTTTCGGCTATTAGCAAATTGGTCTTGTAAACTTTTAATCAAGCAGAGGAAAATGAATTAGTTAGATGATTTTTTCGTATTCAGGACTTTAGTCCTCAAAACTATCAGGACTAAAGTCCTGGCTACAAACCTATTACCCTTATTTTTTCTCTAGACAGCAGAAAGTTAATCTAGGTTGCTGTTTACTTACATTTTGTAACTTGTATTGCCGATATTCTGGAAAAATCGAGGGCAGGCTTGTATTTAGTGGCTAATACTAAATTCTTTCTTAGCTGCGGCTTGTGGGTGACTCATTCCAGATATGCACACGCTAGCCAGAGGCTGAGATTTAACTTGATACCAGGAGATTAAATTATGGTTCAGGTTCGCTATGGTGGCCAGAACGGTGAACAATATGAACTCGTGATTAGTGATGATCACATTGTAGTTCGTACCCAAAGCCGTAATGTTCTTGTAGGCGATCGCCCTTTTGAAGTGGCATCTGTATCACCAGAAGCCCGTAATATCCTCAATCAATTCGAGTTGACAACGCGATTCCTTCAAGCAGGTGTAGAAATTCTGCACGTGAAAGCACCACATGAAGATAGTGCTTTATGTAACCAAGCTAAGGAAATTTTAAATCAAGAAGCGGAAATCCAATTTGCTGGGCGGGTATTGGTTGATCCTCAATCGATGCAGCCAGTGGTCTACACCGAAAACTTATTCGTGAAGTTCGATAACGAAGCGGAAGTTAGCACCTGTGAGGAAGTTTTGGGGCGTTACGGTTTAACTATCAAACGTCAACTTGACTATGCCCGCAATGCCTATTTTGTCGGTGCGCCTGCAAATACTGGTTTAGCTGTCTTTGACCTGGCTGAAAGACTACTCCATGAAGAGTCAGTGGAACTTTGCCATCCTGAGTTAGTGAGGGAATTGCGTCAACGTCAAGTTTTCCCCCAGCAATGGCATCTTAAGGAAACCACAATTGATGGTAAGACTATCAATGCTCATGTAAACGTCGAAGCAGCTTGGAAGTTAAGCGAAGGTGCAGGCACAATTATTGCCATTATTGATGATGGTGTGGATATGGAACATGAAGAGTTCCGTTCTTCTGATAAGATTGTCGCCCCAAGGGATGTAACACGGAAAAGTGACAACCCCAGACCAGGGAACTCAGACCATCATGGCACATCCTGTGCCGGGGTAGCCTGTGGTAATGGTAATTTTGGGGCATCGGGTGTAGCACCAAAAGCCAAACTCATGCCGATTCGGTTTGCCTCTGGGTTGGGTTCACAAGATGAAGCTAATGCTTTTGTTTGGGCGGCGCAAAACGGTGCAGATATAATTTCTTGTAGCTGGGGGCCAGCAGACGGGATTTGGTGGAAAGACGATGACCCAGGCCATAAGCAAAAATTCCCTTTACCTGACTCTACACGCTTGGCGATGGAATACGCCTTTACTAAAGGTCGAAATGGTAAGGGCTGCATAATTTTATTTGCAGCCGGTAATGGGAATGAGAGTGTTGATAATGATGGTTACGCCAGTTATCCTAAAGTGATTGCTGTCGCCGCTTGTAACGACTTTGGGACAAGAAGTGCTTACAGTGATTTTGGGAATGCGGTCTGGTGTACTTTCCCCAGTAATAACGGCTACAGTTCTCAAACCCCTGGCATTTGGACAAGCGATCGCAGTGGTTTGGCAGGGTATAATTCCGGTAATATTACACTCGGCGATGCAGCAGGCAACTATACTAATAGTTTCGGCGGCACTTCTAGCGCGTGTCCTGGGGTGGCTGGTGTGGCAGCTTTAATTATTGCCCGTAACCCTGATTTACGTTGGGATGAGGTCAAAGACATCATTAAACGTTCCTGCGATCGCATTGATGAAGCTGGCGGCAATTATGATGCTAATGGACGTAGCCCCCTCTATGGTTACGGTCGCGTCAATGCCCTCAAAGCCGTAGAACTGGCGTTACCACCACAAACCGAACGCGTTGGTGTTTTCAAAGCCGTGCAGGATGTCCCTATTAACGATTTGCAGACATCTACATTGAGTTTAGCGATCGCTAACACCAACATGATCAAATCTATCAAAGTTGAGGTAGACATAGAACATACCTACAGTGGCGATTTGATGGTAAATCTCAATCCCCCAAAAGAATTAGGTATATTACCGATAGTTCTCCATAGTCGTCAAGGCGGAGCTACAGACAACATCAAAAAAACCTATGATGAAGTCAATACTCCTGAATTAGCTACTCTCAAAGGCAAAATTCCCCAAGGAAATTGGACTTTGGAAGTAACAGATAAAGCTGAAGCAGATACAGGCAAAATTCGTAGTTTGACTATTGAAATTGGCTTTTCAGGATAGTTGTCTCTGAGAGAATCCAGCCTTCTTCAATACTGTTCAGTTAAGAATATTCGTAGGTTGAGTTGAGGCTTTGCAAAACCCCCTGATTTATTCGGGGGTTTTACGTTTCAGAAAGTGTCAGAGTTTAACAGTTATCAATTATCAACCAGCTTTTAAGTTGACACTGTTGAGTTGCTCAAGTAATAACATCACATCACTACGACTGAGTTTTTCCTTACCATTAGCTAAAGCTTCAATAGTTCCATGTGCCAAAGCTAAGGGGATTTGGCAAAAGTTTAAAGCCGGGCCATCTGGCAAACTATCGGTATACGCATCGGCTAAAGCTAAATTACGCAGAGCATACTCTTGTATATTGGCTGTATTCCAACCTTCAGGCAAAAAGCTAACCCCACGCTCTAAATCTTCTACATGGTTTCGTAAGATATTAACTGCTTGTAAACCTCGACCAAAGCCAATAGCTTGAGTCCGGTTGGTTTGCGTACCATCGTACCAAGTCCACAAGTCTGAGAGCAACAACCCCACTGCACCCGCTACCCCAAAAGTATAACGGTCTAAATCAGCCTCTGTATGAATTTTCCAGTTAATTCCTGCCCAGTAAGCCATCCTGTCTGACATCGCCGCCGTCGCATCCCAAATTCGCGGTGCAATGCTCTCTGGTGCAAGTAACGACCATTCTCTAATTCTGAGGGTGACTTCTTCTACAATATCTTCGTAGCCGCTAAATCCATCTGAAAAAGCATCGACGGGGAAACCGTCAACTCCTGCTTGTAGAGTCAGACTGATTGTTCGCAATAGTTTTGCCTTGCTGGAATTATCTAGGTTGGGATGATCCTCGATTTCATCTATAGCACGCATACACAGGTACGCGGATGCGACTGCCTCTTGCAACCCTGGCGGTAAAATACTAATCGGAATATAGAAAGTTCGACTAGTTTCTTTGAGGATTTGCAAAGCATCACTACGTAAATCCATATTGTCACTCCCCTGTTGATTTTTACACCACATGCAATTGGCAATGTTTTTGATAATACTTGATATTGTTTTTACTGAACCTAAAAAAATATAGATGCAATGATGTTGCTTTTAGATAGTAATATTTTTCGGTATCAAAATTGACAAAATTTTTATTTATATTATTTAAAATTGAGTAGACACAACTTTAGTTGTAGATATTTTTAGCCTTGATTTTGATTTAACTATGATAAATTTTTGGTGTAAATCTAAATCAGTAAGTTGTTAAGACCTGATCATAGACGGGTTTGCCGAATTTGAGTAATCATGGCCAATTTACCTTGATTTTATGGTAAGCATAAGTATTAAATATAACATTAATATGTTTTTTTGGTGTCTTCAATCATACTAGTAGACGACTAACACAGCTAAATTGTTGCCAAAAAATTCAAGTTAGTCCGATAGAAACCAAACATCCTGATCTGTGTTTACTTACTCTCCGATTAGGCTTGAGCCGGAGCAGAAAAGTTAATTCTTTATTATCTGAACACAAAATAAAAAATGGGATGCAGCCAAAATCCTCTCTGATTCCCATATCATACTTAACTTAATCTTAATCTCCCTCTTTAAAAATTCAGAAATCTGAATCAATAAGCTTTTAAAATTGCATACTCAAAATTTAAAAAATATAATAATAGTGCGATATCTACTTGATTATTTAATTTTCAATACCAAATAATTATTTGTTATTAAATATTTTTTCTATCAACACTTTCTGATGCGATGCTAACTATGTATAAAAATCATATTTGATTAGGACTTATGCACAAACTACGGAATAACGTATCGCTAAAGCGAAAGCTCCGCTAACGCGTAGCGCATACCACAGAGACGCAGAGAACACAGAGAGATAAGGGTTTGAGAGAGTTTTTGCGTAAGTCCTGTTGATTTGTAAAATATATTTAATGGCGTGACAAGGCTAAAATGTCCCAAGAAATTTTAGGTTGGGAAGCTACTGTTGCCGATAGCTTTCCTGTATTGATAAGAGTGTCCTATGACACAAAAAAACAACACCCTGATACATTTTGGGTTACTCTAGGAGTGTG
The DNA here is from genome assembly GCF_034931465.1 of Anabaena sp. UHCC 0399. NCBI lineage: Bacteria > Bacillati > Cyanobacteriota > Cyanophyceae > Nostocales > Nostocaceae > Anabaena > Anabaena sp. UHCC 0399. The sequence goes on from NZ_JAYGGZ010000009.1 coordinate 56,615, forward strand.
CTTGTGCCTCGGCATAAAAAGCTGCACCTCCGCAAAGCCTTAACCCAAGCTAAGTCTCACCCAACATTTTAGTCGTTTCAAGCCAGTAGGGTAGGCTTAAACCCAATTATGTCTCTTGAGTGATAACTGTTAAAATCCTGTTGACGAAGGAAAAGATTATTTTCTAGAATTGTCTGGGCTTTGCCTTCTGCGGTTTAAAAATACCTACATAGATAGATGTGGATTGAACGGATGAAAGTAATATGTATAAGGATGTCAAAATACATTAAAACACAAAACATCCCACAATAGATAGATGCGGTTACATAAATCTCAATGTTAGGAGTCAACCGCTTGCAACTACATGATACATATAATTCCATCATTGCCAAAGGTGCAAGTGCGATCGCTGTTGTAGTTGGTAGTTTAATACTTATTGTCTGGTACTTAAAACTTAAATTTCTTCAAGGTAATTTCTTAAGTATTACAGTTACAGTACAACCAAATACAGCATTATGCTTTGTCCTATCAGGCATTTCCCTGTGGCTGTTGGTAAGGAAAAGGAAACAGAAGCGTAGTTACTTATCTAGCATCTGTGCTATTGCCGTCGGTGTGATTGCATCTCTCACCCTGAGCAAATACTTATTAAGCTGGAATCTGGGAATAGATGATTTGTTACAAAAGATAACCCATTACCAGGGAGGTATGGGGTGGAATACAGCCCTAAATTTCATCTTACTAAGTATAGGCCAAAAGTTGTTGGTTCATCCGCGAAATAACCGCAGCTATTGGTATGCTCAAATATTCACTCTGATGGTAGCTGTAATTTCTCTACAGGTGGTGATAGGTTATGTATACAGAGTAAAATTTTTTTACAGCCCGACTCCCACTATCCCATGTATGGGATTTTATACTGCATTATTATTTATAGTCCTGTGTGTAGGGATTTTATGGGGACGAGCAGAACAGGGATTGATGAAAATAGTGATCAGCGATAGCTATGGTGGCTCAATTACACGACGTTTATTGGTAGCTGCGATCGCATTTCCTGTAATTCTGGGGTGGTTAATCGTCGAAGGACAAAGGGCAGGAAAATATGGGCCAGCCTTTGGTGTATCAGTATTTGCCGTTGTTTTAATTGTAATTTTTGCCGTTGTGATTTGGCAAAGTGCGGTAATTATTGAACTCCTCAGCCAACAACGCGATCGCGCCGAAAAAACCGTGAGAGTCTATGAAGAAAAACTGAGAAGTTTTGTAGATGCTAACCTCATCGGCATTATGTTTAGTGACGTTTATGGTGGTATCGAAAAAGCCAACAACGCCTTCCTCGAAATGATTGGTGCTTCCCAAGAGGATTTACTGGCAGGAAACTTGAGTTGGCGAGACATCACACCACCAGAGTATCGTCACTTAGATGAACAAGGCATCGCCGAAGCCAAAGCCAACCTTAAAGGTGCTTGTACACCCTACGAAAAAGAATACATTCATAAGGATGGTAGTCGCATTCCCGTGTTAGTAGGTTACGTACTGACAGGAGAAACCAAGGAAGAAGCAGTCGCCTTTATCTTCGACTTGAGAGAGAGCAAACAAGCAGAAGCCGAACAACAAAAATTAGTATCTCTGATCGAAAATAGTAATGAATTTATTGGTTTAGCCACCCTAGAAGGTGAGTCATTTTACCTCAACAATGCCGGTCAAAAATTAGTCGGGCTAAGGAGTTTAGAAGAAGTTAAGCACAAGGTAATATCAGATTATTTCATGCCTCAAGACCTAGCTTATTTTCGAGAACAAATTCTGCCGACAGTAATCAGCAAAGGTGATTGGCACGGCGAATTTAATTTTCGGCACTTTCAAACTGGGCAAGCTATCCCCGTCGATCATCATATTTTTACCATTACAGATCACAACACTGGACAACCCATTGCCATAGCTACAGTAACTCGCAACATCACCGAGCAGAAGCAATCACAAGAAAAAATCCTCCAACTCAACAAGGATTTACAGCGTCGCGTTACTGAGTTACAAACATTACTAGAAGTCATCCCGATTGGCATTGGCATAGCAGAAGATCCCCAATGTCAAAGTATCAAAGTTAACCCCGCCTTTGCTAAACAACTAGGAATACCGCCAGATGTTAATGCTTCTTTAACTGCTCCCATGGAAGAACAACCAACACAGTTTAAAGTCTACCGTGAAGGTAGAGAACTTTTACCGGAAGAACTGCCCATGCAATATGCTGCGGCTCATGGGGTAGAAGTTTTAGATTTTGAAGTTGATATAATTCATGACAATGGTAACATCGTCAACTTATTAGAGTATGTTGCCCCATTATTTGACGAAGAAGGTAACACCAGAGGGGCTATCGGCGCGTTTTTGGATATTACAGGACGCAAGCAAGCTGAAGAATTACTGAGAAATCAGCAACAGTGGTTGGAATATGTCTTAAACCTGATGCCTCGACCACTATTATTTATTCAGCCAGGAACAGCACGAGTAATATTTGCCAATCGCGCTGCTGACGAACTAGCTGGAGGTGAATTTCCCAAAGGTATACCTGCCGCAGACTATCACACAGCTTACTACTGCACAGATGCTGATGGGAATCAAATTCCCAACGAGCAAATGCCAGGGGTACGGGTTGCTCGTGGAGAACGGTTAGAGGGGTATGAACTAGATTGGCATACACCCAAAGGTATCCTATCTATAATGGTGTTTGCCGATACTCTACCAGCTATGCACGGCTATCCAGCTACTTGTATATTAGTATTTCAAGATGTTACTAAGCTCAAGCAAGCTGAAAAAGCCCTGTCACTCGGTTATAAAAGGCTGCAATTATTATTTAATACCGCTAATGAATTACTCTCTAGCCAAGAACCATTGGCATTAATTGATAGTTGCTTTCACAAACTGGCAGAACAAATAGGGCTGGATACTTACTTTAACTATTTAATCGAGGAAAATTCCCAGGGAATGCGTTTAGCTTCCTATAAAGGGATTTCCGAGGAACTAGCCCAAGAAATTAAGTATTTGTCCGTAGGGCAAGCAGTATGTGGTGTTGTTGCTCAACAATGCCAATCAATTTATGTCGAGAGTGTACAGGAATCAATTGACCCCAAAACAGAATTAGTGCGCTCCATTGGCATCACAGTCTATTATTGCTGCCCGTTAATTGCCCAGGGGAAACTTTTAGGGACTTTGAGTTTTGGTAGCCGCACTCGTAATGCTTTCACCGACAATCAAAAGGGCATGATGAAAGCAGTTTGTGATCAAATAGCGATCGCCATGGAACGCACCCAATTAATTACTTCTTTACAGCAGCAAACTGAACAGCTAACAGCCGCCAATCGCATGAAAGATGAGTTTTTGGCTATACTGTCCCATGAATTGCGATCGCCCCTCAATGCTATCCTCGGTTGGTCTCAGCTGCTGCGCACTCGCCAACTCAATGAAACTCAGACAGCTAAGGGTTTAGAAACCATCGAGCGCAACGCCAGAGCGCAAACCCAATTAATTGAAGACTTATTAGATATCTCGCGGATGATTCGTGGCAAGTTACGCCTCAATGTTTGTACTTGTAATTTGGTTTCTATCATCGAATCAGCTATTGAAAATATCAAAATAGCCGCTCAAGCCAAAGAAATTGACTTACAATTTTCCTTATTTCCCCAGTCCCCAGAAAACGCACAATTCCTGATTTCTGGTGATTCTGAGCGATTACAGCAGATTATCTGGAATTTGTTATCAAATGCCATCAAATTTACACCCACATCCGGCAAAGTAGAAATAAGGCTTTCAAAAGTTGAGAGTAGTGAACAAGAAACAAATCGCACTGTCCAAATCCAAGTAATAGATACAGGTATTGGGATTAACTCTAACTTCCTACCCTACGTATTTGATCGCTTTCGCCAAGCTGACAGTTCCAGTACCAGATCCCACGGCGGATTAGGATTAGGTTTAGCTATTGTTAGGCATTTAGTAGAGTTGCATGGTGGTACAGTCCACGTACACAGCCCTGGAGAAGGACAAGGAGCGACCTTTACAGTCAAGCTACCACTCCTAGCCGCGAATCAGGCAGATGTAATTGAACCAGTCACCCAATTAGCAACCAATGTTTCTCCATTGCCCATGTGTCCCTCACTGTCAGGTGTGCGTGTGCTATTAGTAGACGATGAAGCCGATTCTCGTGATTTTGCAACCACAGTCTTAGAAAAATGTCAAGCAGAAGTCCAAGCAGTTGATTCTGTACCAGCAGCATTAGAGATGATTAAGCAATGGCAACCAGATGTTTTAGTGAGTGATATCGGTATGCCTAATGAAGACGGATATGCCTTAATTCGTAAACTGCGATCGCTTCCTCCAGAACAAGGAGGCAAAATCCCCGCCGCCGCACTCACCGCCTACGCCAGAGCCGAAGATCGCACCCGCGCCATCCAAGAAGGGTATCAGCTACATTTACCCAAACCAATTGAGCCGATTGAGTTAGCCACGGTTGTCGCTAGCTTGATTGGCAGGAATAGATAAGGCAGGGAGCAGGGGGGGAATTTTTAACTATTGCGCCGTAAGTCCTTTGATTAATGACTATTTATTTTGAAGTCGGACTAAAGTTTCGTAAATCTCTTGTTTTAAGTTATTATTCTTGGGAATTTCCATTGTGATTCTATTGAACTTATCAATAGTCAGTCCATGATTTTCTACAATTTCCTGAGACTGTTTACAGTAGTTAACTGCAATCTCTCTAGCCCTATTAGGCAAATCATTCATACTATTAGGTTGATTACAAACTATTTTAGGAACATTTTCATTTCCGACTATTTTTTTAATTGCTCCAAAAGCCTGTTGACGTGCAGGCTCTATTGCTAATAAAGCTTGAGCATAGCTAGTAATTTCATTTTTATTAACAGAGAGATTTTGAGCATTAGCTTTTAAACTTAATGTACTCAAAACCAAAGTAGTTGCAGTTATCAGTCCAAACAAGAAGTTATGAGTTATCCTCTTGTGCATACTCGTTTGGAAAAACAAATTATTAATAGTCTTCATAGGATGTAACACAGAACCACGGCAAGGAGTATTTAAATGACTGTGAATTATTTTAGAAGTGATAAGTTCCAGAAAACTTTAATCACTCCTATAGCCATCCTATTTGATTTCTAAGAATTGTGAGACTTCAGAACCCCTCTAACTTTTGACGGTATCTGGAAAACCTCTCTCTAAATCTCTCTCCTGCGAGGTGAGAGACTTGGAAATCCTGGGTTGGAAGTTAGTTTTTCCGTGGACTTTTCCACATGACGTGAAAAGTCAGCAAAACCCCTGGGTTTTCTAAAAAACCGGATTTCTTAGCTCTTACGAATGATCTAGGATTGCTGTAGGATATTTATTGTTAGTTACGTCGGCATACTTGAGATATTTCTATGACTTTAGTTTGAAGAACAGATACATCTCCAGAGCCTTTTTTGAAAATAAACTCCAACTCTAGTAGTAGGGGTAAACAAGAAATTAGTTGTTGTAAAGAGAGAGATTGTACTTCTTGTTGTAAAAAGTAGATGCGCTTAGGATTGCCAACTTCAGCAGCTTGAGCGATCGCTTGGGGGTTGCGTTCTCCACTTTCCAGCATCAACTTCACCCATAACCAAGTACGAAATTGACCTACAAGGGTCGCAATGATCCGTAACTCTGGCTCGGCAGCATTGACGAGATCGGCTAAGACGGTTAAAGCTTTAACTGTGTCACCTGTTCTCATGGCTGCGGCTAGTTGCAGGCTATTTTGGGTAGTATTTCTGACTAAAAGCGTGACAGTATCTACATCTACAGGTTGATGGCTACCCTCAGCATAAAGGCGTAATTTCTCCATTTCATTGTAAAGGAGTCGCGTATCATTACCTACAGCCTCTGCTAACACTTCCGCAGATTTAGCAGTAAGTTTTACTCCCACAATTTGAGCCGCTTGGTTAACAGCTTGTATGAGTAACTCTGTCTTCCAAGGTGGAATCAGAGGAAACTCTCGAAACTCAGCAGCGTATTTTTTGATTAATTTCGTGGATTTGAGACGTTCGTCTGGTTTGTTACGGGTAGTGAGTAATAAATATGAATTGTCAGGAATTACTGGCAAAGTCCGCGTCAGTTCTGCCAAAAGATTCTCAGGACACTGTTGACAAACAGTAGTGTTCATCAGCCATACCAAACGCCCCCCAGCACCAAAAGGTGGAGTCATGACTTGATTTAACGCCGCAATCGCCGCATCACTTTGATCGGGGAGAAACCCAGTATAGTTAAAACTAGTCCAGAGAGGATCAAGAATGCGATCGCGTAATATCGTCACCGCCTTCTCTATCGCAAAATCATCCTCACCCCAGTAAAAGTAAATAGTCATCCTTGTCTCCCATGCCCTATGCCCTATGCCCTATGCCCACAGTTGTTTAATTTTGAATTTTGTAGTTTGCTTTGCTACGCAACTCTATCGCCCTTCCTTCTCTAAGAGAGGCTGCGCCAATGAAACACTGCGTGAACGCGTAGCCTATCCGGAGGAGTATTTTGAATTTTGAATTGATCCTATCCCCCTACTCTTTAATCTAAATTTTCCCTAAAATCAATCAAGTGAGAGCGCGAGGCAACGAAGATTGGACGACAACTACCAAACTTATCTAAATCGGGTGGCAAGAATGACGCTACCAGAAGCTTATAGATCCCAAGTGCAGCATATTCAGGAATCTTATAAATTTCAGCCATCTGGGGAATCTAGAGCCGCAGCACCTTTTCCTGGCTATACCTTAATTACCCCAACGGCGGACGAAGACTCAGACAATGCTGCTTTCTACGCCACATTACAAGCGTATCAACAGGAAGTTTTACAGTTACCGGGAAATCAAGATTTAATTGTCCCTCTGCCTCCTGGGAGTTTCCACTTAACCTTAGCAGATTTAATTTGGGACAGTGCTTATCATCATGCTTGTGAAAAAAATCCCGAATTTGACCAACAATTACACTCTTGTATCACAGAAACATTTCAGCAATATCAAGAATCTCTGACACAAGAGAGCCAGGCGATCGTCTGGCAAATGTTAGGACTGGTCATCATGCCTAGAGCTATAGGTGTGTGTCTAGTACCTAAAGATGAAAGTTGCTATGAACAGATTCTGAAATTCCGCCGCACAATTTATCAAAATCCCAAATTAATCGCTTTGGGAGTTGAGCAACATTATCACTTTACAGCCCATGTAACTTTAGGTTACTTCGGTGATATCCCACCAGATTTAGAGCGAATCAATCTTGCTAACTCACTTTCTGAATTAAATGAAAAATGGATGTTTAGTATGCCAGATATTTCCATCCATCGTGTCGAACTGCGGAAATTTGACGATATGACCCGTTACTATCGGGAATCAGACTGGCCTAGTTTAGAGTTTTAATTAGGGCATTGGGCATTGGGTATATAGGAGAATATTATCTTCTATATACCCAATGCCCCACCCTGCGGTTTTCGCGAAGCGGTACTGCTTCTTTCCTGTCACCTATCACCTGTCACCCCTACCCCCAATCCCGATTCTGATACCCCAAGTAAACAGCCTCTAAAAGAATATCTGAGTGAATGGTTGCTGGTAAATTTTCTATATGCAAAATATCTTGAACTTGTTGGGATAACTTCAGAGATAACGCACTTCTAGCCTTGGGTGACATAGCACTACGTCGCTGTAAATATTCCCGAATTACCGCAAAATCATCAGGTAATAATTTTGATAAATCAGTGATTTGAATTAAATCCTGATGTAACGATTTAGCTTGTTCAGAAATCATGATATTGGCTGATATAGTTGGTGTCCCAGCTTGAATCACAATTGTGCCGGCAGCTAAATCACCAAGACGCTTTTCTCGGCGACTAAACATAATGAGAAAAGCTCCTATAAATAGAAACTCATCAAATGGTCGCAGGAGAGCGCGTAAGGTTGCTTGCTGCATCCCAATTGGTCTACCATCATCTCGAACTACACGAATTTCTGCGGCTTTTTTACCAGGAGTTTGACCATGCCATAAAGTTTCAAAAAATACAAAATAACCTGCGTAAATGGCAAAGCTGACGATGAATGTAATGGCTACCCACCATAAACTAAATGTAGAACCAAAAACTTGTTGCCAAACATCTGATAATTGACCAGCAATAATAGCCCAGACAATTAAGAAAGCGGTCAAAATGGTAGCTAATACCAAATAGTCAATTAGCAACGCCCAAGCACGATTACCGATACCTGCGAGGGTGAATTCTAACTCGACACTTTCTGGTGTGCGGTATTTAACACGGTTAAACAGGTGCATAATCTCAATTCATGCTGGCGGTTAAATTTCGCGATCGCGTAGTTTTAAGCCTAACCCTTCCCGGCGACTCCGCAGGTCGTAGTAAATGACGGCTTTAATACTTTGGTAAAATGGGACTACTAAAGCACCGCTACCAAAACTGATAACTAAGACAAGCAAGATGTAAAGCAGAATATATACACTAGCTCCCTCTAGTAAATAGGGCAAGAAAACAAATTGCAGAACTCTGGTAAGAATCTGCACCACAATTTGAATTGGGATAGTAATTAAAAAGCCTACAAAGGAAATCAACAGTATTCGCCAGACATAACCTTGAGTTATTTCCCAACTGCGGCTAATCGCTGACGCACCATCAATATTATCTTCAACCGCTAAGGGCAAATCTACTAAATAAAATCTTGTCAGCAGCCACAACACTGCTAGAAGTGACACAATCCCAATAACAAAGGCAATTAGACCCAACAACACCAAAGTAGCAGGATTTTGCGCCTGACCTCCTTGCCCAATTAGTGCTGCCGATAACACCGTTAATATACTAAATATAATTAACATCCCTATGCCAATTCCTATACCGACAAGAAACAGCAACAGCATCGCCAGCAAAAACTGCCATAACCGGGAATTAACAAAACGTTTACCAGATGAGACACTTTCAGGCTGATTGACTAGTTCACCAAAAGCCAAACGGGAAATTAGCGATGTCAGGGCATAAAATTTAGCCCACCCATATACAGGAAGTAGCACCCATAGGTAAGCTTGGAGAGCCAGTAAAAAATAGTCCCGGAAATGAGAGCGATATAATCTCATTCCAGCACTCACCACATTACCCACAGTCAGTGGTTGCATGGGACTAGGAGAACCAATATTTCCTGTCATAAGGTTGAGCTTTCCTTGAAATTACGGGTATGAATTTGAAGCTATCTTAAGGTACGTTAAAAGCTAATATGCCCAAAATTTATGAATATTCAACGTTGGATTGCACGGCGAGAACCAAATTGGCAGCGTTTGGATGCTTTATTGAGACAGTTAGAACACAAAGGGTTAAAGTCTCTCAAAGCGGCGGAGATTAGAGAAGTAGCGAGTTTATACCGTTCCGTGGCAGCTGATTTAGCACGCGCTCGCACTCAACAGGTGGGCAATATTTTGATCCATAATTTACAATCCTTGACCACCCGCGCCTACACACAGATTTACCAAGGTTCTCGTCGGCAGGAATGGCAAGCCGTATGGGACTTTTATCTTTGGGGGTTTCCTGCCGTCATTCAAAAAACATTTCCCTATATCATCACGGCGACAGCTTTGTTTTTTGCGGGGTTATTGGTGGGTTGGTGGTATGCGTGGCAAGACCCAACCTTTATGTCGTTAATCGTGCCAGAAAGCTTAATTTCGCAAGTCCGAGATAAAGGTGAGTTGTGGATGGGGTCAATTGTGGGTATTGAACCTTTAGCATCGAGCGGCATCATGATTAACAATATCAAGGTGTCCTTTGGTGCTGTGGCTGGGGGAATGACAGCCGGAGCTTTCACGACCTATATCATGGTATTTAATGGGTTATTAATTGGTGCGATCGCAACTTTGGTTGGTCAAAATAACTTGGCTTATCCTTTTTGGGCTTTTGTCTTTCCCCACGGTGCGTTAGAGTTACCCGCTATCTTTTTTGCTGGTGGGGCTGGTTTGTTATTAGCAAAAGCGATTCTGTTCCCTGGTAAATATCGCCGAGGAGATGCCTTGAAATTTTATGGTTCGCAAGCAGTACAGTTAGTATTTGGCATTGTACCAATGTTAGTAATCGCCGGAATTATTGAGGGTTTTATCTCTCCTAATCCTATAATTCCAGACTCATTAAAGTATCTATTTGGTTTAGGATTATTCATAATTTTAGTCATATACTGCAACCGCAAACATACATCAGTCACTAGATAGATTTTCACTTTTGAATTTTGATTTTTTTTCTGTACGGTTATTGCGATCGCCACTGTTCATTAAACCGAACCTACAGCTATTTGGCAGTGATCTAGTGTGTTAGTGAGGAAGCTTAAGATAAAGCTTTTGGAAATTAAAGATTGAACTAAAAATATATTGCTGTACTTTCAGCTATAAAGCTTTAAATTAGGCTGCCTTCATCTAAATAGTACATTTTTAGAGGTGATATTATGGCACTTGTTCGTTGGGAACCTTTCCGGGATATCGAACGCCTAGAACCATTCCGAGAAATTGATACTTTGCAACGGCAAATGAATCGCCTGATTGAAAGGTTAATGCCTACCGATGGCGGCGAAAGAATGGGATTTACATTCATGCCTGCTGCTGAACTTGAAGAAACAGACGATGCAATCCATCTCAAATTAGAAGTACCTGGTCTAGAATCCAAAGATATTAATGTAGAAGCCACACCCGACTCAATTTTGATTAGCGGTGAACGCAAATCTGAAACCAAAACTGAAGAAGGTGGTATGACTCGTTCTGAATTTCGGTACGGTAGATTTCAAAGAGAAATACCGCTACCTTGTCAAGTTCAGAACGACAAAGTACAAGCTGAATACAAAAACGGCATTCTCCGCCTAAACCTGCCAAAAGCAGAATCCGAAAGACAAAAAGTTGTGAAAGTTAATCTCGGATAATTTGAGGTACTAGGTGTAGGTTGGGAAGCCACCGCCTTGGACGGGTTTCCCGGCTTGGGGCGAGTGGCGTTTGACGCAAGGAAACCCAACACCAATATCTATATTGGGTTTTCGAGATCAATGTTGGGTTGCGCTGCGCTTAACCTAACCTACGTCTATTGCACTATTTTAAGCTTGACTACACCCCTAAAGAGAGGTAATTCTTATGGCAAAAGTAGTTGGTATTGATTTAGGGACGACAAACTCTTGCGTTGCTGTTATGGAAGGGGGACAACCAGCCGTCATTGCCAATGCAGAGGGACAACGAATTACTCCCTCTGTTGTTGCATATACCAAAACTGGTGAACGCTTGGTGGGTCAAATTGCCCGACGGCAAGCTGTGATGAACCCAGAAAACACCTTTTATTCTGTCAAACGCTTCATTGGGCGTAAATTTGATGAAGTTACCCATGAAGCCACAGAAGTTTCTTATCGAATCATGCGCGACAGTCAAGAGAATGTCAAATTAGACTGTCCCGCCGTAGGTAAACAATTTGCCCCTGAAGAAATTTCTGCCCAAGTTTTGCGGAAACTGGTAGATGATGCCAGCAAATATCTAGGAGAAAAAGTCACCCAAGCCGTAATTACAGTCCCAGCTTATTTCAATGATTCCCAACGCCAGGCTACCAAAGATGCCGGGAAAATAGCTGGTATAGAAGTTCTCCGCATTATTAACGAACCAACAGCCGCCGCCCTCGCCTATGGTTTGGATAAGAAGGAAAATGAAACTATCTTAGTATTTGACTTGGGTGGTGGAACTTTTGATGTTTCGATTTTGGAAGTAGGCGATGGCGTGTTTGAAGTTAAATCTACCAGTGGCGACACCCATTTAGGTGGTGACGACTTCGATAAAAAGATTGTCGATTGGCTAGCTAATGAATTTCGGGGTAATGAAGGTGTAGATTTGCGTAAAGACAAGCAAGCACTGCAAAGATTAACAGAAGCAGCCGAAAAGGCCAAAATTGAACTTTCTAGTGCCACTCAAACCAATATTAATCTCCCCTTTATCACCGCTACCCAATCAGGGCCGAAACACCTAGACATGACCCTGACACGGGCTAAATTTGAGGAGATGTGTGCAGATTTGTTTGACCGTTGCCGCAAACCAGTACAACAAGCGTTGCAAGATGCTAGACTCTCCAATGCCCAACTTGATGAAATTGTACTAGTTGGTGGTTCGACTCGGATTCCTGCGGTGCAAGCATTAGTCCGTCAGATAACGGGGAAAGATCCATGTCAAGGAGTTAACCCGGATGAAGTTGTAGCAGTTGGTGCAGCTATTCAAGCGGGTGTGTTATCAGGTGAAGTCAAAGATATCTTACTGTTGGATGTAACACCTTTGTCCTTGGGTGTAGAAACTCTGGGCGGCGTGATGACTAAGATTATTGAACGTAACACCACCATCCCGGTGAAAAAATCAGAAGTCTTTTCTACCGCCGTTGATGGGCAAACAAATGTAGAAATTCATGTTCTCCAAGGTGAACGTGAATTAGCTCAAAATAACAAAAGTTTGGGTAATTTCCGTTTAGATGGCATTCCCCCAGCACCTAGAGGTGTCCCACAAGTTGAAGTAACTTTTGATATTGATGCCAATGGGATTCTCTCAGTGACAGCGAAAGACCGAGCAACTAACAAACAGCAGTCAATTTCGATCACAGGTGCTTCAACCTTAGATAAACGGGATGTGGAACAAATGGTGCGGGATGCAGAAGCTCACGCTGCTGAAGACCACAAACGCCGCGAACAAATAGACACCAAGAACTTAGCCGACTCTTTAGTCTATCAAGCGGAAAAACAACTGCGAGATTTGGGTGATAAAGTTAGTGCCAGCGACAAGAGTCGAGTTGAAGGGCTAGTAAATGATTTACGAGAGGCGATTAACCAAGATAATTTTGATCGAATTAAATCTCTGACTAACGAGTTGCAACAAGCCCTCATGCAAGTTGGTAGTGCTGTTTACGCCCAAGCCACAGGAACAACTTCGGGAGGTACACAGGGTGAACAAAGAGGTGACGGTGAAGATGTGATTGATGCTGACTTTGTAGAAAGTAAATAGTCGCAGGTAAGTTTTGTTAATGAGATAGTTGAGGCACAAGCAATCATCGTTTGTGCCTTTTCAAGATTAATTTGATATTTAAAGCAGATTACTATATAGAGTTTTTATACACCCATATTCCCCAACTCTTTTCACTAAAGAATCTGACTCTTAGAATAGAAAGGTAATTTTTGATTACATCCTACTGTAGGCATAAAACTTGATAATGAAAAGTACAATTTGGACACTACAGTTAGTTTGTTATAAATCTTTGTAAAGAAAGTGTTCAAATCAATGGTATGTAAATTTTTCGTGTTTAATAAGCCAAAAATAGGGCAGTAAATAGTACCTAGATGTTGATAATGAACTATATGCTAATAAGACAACCAATAGATTTCTCCTGGTTTCTACTATGCCAACTTTGCATCTAGTGTTTTACACAAAATTGCTGATTTGAATCAAGCAGATAACTAAACACACACGGATCTCAGTTTGTTTGCTTGAATAGCTATATTGATAGAATTGCAATTCCACTTTTTTGATTATGACCAGTAAGCTAATTAATGTTAGGGAATATACTGTCAAAGCTCATCAAAGGCTGATTCACACGCGCGTTTTTAATTTTGTCTGTAAAGAGTGTAACGAAGCTACAAACCGCGAGACTTTTGGCCCCCGTCCTTTATATTGTGAGAGATGTCGCCCGCCACAAGCACCGAAAAAATCTCAGCAGCCATCTCACAAGGCTAAACCTCGACCAATGTCTTATAAAAGTGATACCGATTTGGGTTGACGTGAAACTACATGATGAATACTCAATTGCATTTAGAACCCCCTCCTCAAGACTTCCTCTCTCCGTTGTTGGAACTACGAGACTACTATGCTCACCTTGTAGAAGAGTACGAAACTTTGTATACACAGGCGCGATCGCAACTTGACCATGTACAGGCTTTGTTATCTACTTGGTCTGCGGACAAAGATACAAACGGCCAAGTTGCAACTCTAGAAGCTGTTCAAGAAGTATCTACCCATCCCCAGGATGAGTCTTTGTTATCTTTGTCTGATAGTGTTTCCCCTACTGCTATTAAATTGGTAGAGTCTAGCCAAGCTGACATCAAAAGTTCAGATCGTTTAGAACTCAAGGATGATACTACTAAGGTTGCAGAGCATAATGAGCCTCCAGCTACAAAGATATCAGCAGAAAGCATTAAGGGAATTGATTTCCCCATGCTACCTGAGTATCAATCTATGAGTCGGATGGAAGCTATTTCCAAGCTATTGCAAGAACATCTTGGTGCTGTCTGTCATATAGATTTTGTGGTGCGATCGCTCTATGGTGAGTTAGATCCACACATTTTTAAGGTAGTTAAAGGTCGAGTCCAATCTTCTCTTACCCAAGGTAGAGAACGACAGGCCTGGTTTGGTATACCTGACGAACCTGGTTGTTACACCCTAGACTTAAGTTTGGTAACTTCAAATCGCACTAATACTTACTCTCGCAATGGTAAAAGTAGGAAGAAGCCAGCTTTAGTTGTACCGAAGACTAAAATTGTTCCTATGTTGAAAGCCTATGAAGGTCAATTTTTAATTGATGCACTTACCTCTTTCTTTCGACACAATCCAGGGAAAGTTTTTAGTGTGGCGGAAGTGATCACAGGACTTTATGGAGACATCGATGCTGATGATCACAGAGAAGTTAAAAGCAAGGTATTAAATGAATTATCTCGCGGTTATCGCATAGGAAGATTCGACAGAATACCTAAAAAAGTTGGCTTTTATACTTTGGATTTGGAGTTAGCCGCCAGTTCGGGGTGAGGGAATTGGGGATTAACGCCCGTAGAGATGTTGCATTGCAATGTCTCTACCCCCCCATAACATTAAGCGTATTACTTTGTCCCCTGTCCCCTGTCCCCTGTCCCCTGTCACCTACTCTTCCCACCCTAAAGTCCGTTTAACGGCTTTTTGCCAAGTGGCGAAGTTGGCTGTGGCGTGATGTCTTCCTTCCCCTGGCTCAAATATGCGGTCAATTTCTCGTTGCTTTACCAATTCTGCATAACTATCCCAAAATCCTACAGCTAAACCGGCGGCAAAGGCTGCACCAAGGACTGTGGTATCGCGCATGGTGGGGCGTTCTACAGGAATCCCCAACACATCCGCTTGGAATTGCATCAGAAAATTATTCTCGCAAGCACCGCCATCCACAATTAAACGCTGCATGGGATGACTACTAGAGGCGTTGATTGCTTGTACTACTTCTAGCACTTGATACGCGATCGCCTCCAACACAGCCCGGACTAAATGCTGGGGTTGGACGCTGGCGGTAATGCCAAAAAATGCCCCTCTGGCGGTCATATCCCAGTAGGGTGCGCCTAATCCACTAAAAGCTGGGACAAAATAAACTCCACCGTTATCTGATACTTGTTGCGCCATCGCCTCAGTGTCCGCCGCAGTTTTGATTAATTTGATGCCATCGCGCAACCATTGGATACAAGCCCCAGTAGTAAACATACTGCCTTCCAGGGCATAGCCTATATTTAAGTTATGGCTGGGATTTACTTGTGTCCATGCCACTGTAGAAATCAGTTGATTTGAAGAGCGCACAATCTCATCACCAGTGTGAGCTACTAAAAAACTACCAGTACCATAAGTACACTTCATCAAGCCGGGGCGATCGCAGCCATGACCAAATAAAGCTGCTTGTTGATCACCTAAAATAGCAGTGATGGGAATAGCTGCACCGATTAATTCAGCATCAGTCACACCAAATTCCCCTAAACTCGGTTGAATTTTCGGCAATATATGCGCTGGAATCTGGAGAATATCTATTAATGTCTCATCCCACTCGCAGGTTTTGAGATTCATCAACATTGTCCGGCTAGCGTTGCTGTGGTCAGTGGCGTGGACTTTTCCACCTGTAAGATTCCATAGCACCCAACTATCAATAGTACCTGCGAGGACATTATGCAAGTCAATGCCTGTAAGATTATCTAACAGCCATCTAAGTTTAGTAGCCGAGAAATAAGCATCCACTACTAAACCAGTGCGATCGTATATTTCCTGAGCATAACCTTGCTCTTGTAATTGGTTACACAGAGAAGCAGTGCGGCGGTCTTGCCAAACAATGGCTTTATGGAGTGGTTTACCTGTCGTTTTATCCCAGAGTAAGCAGGTTTCTCGTTGTACAGTCAGACCAATAGCTGCAATTGCCGATGGTGTAATTTGAGACTGAGACATTGCAGTTTTCATCACCCAGCAAGTGTCCCGCCAAATTTCTTCAGCGTCATGTTCCAACCATCCCGGCTGGGGATAATATTGTGTCAGTTCCTTATATGCCTGTCCCACAATTTTACCGTCAGCGTTAAAAATAAAAGCGCGGTTTCCTGTCGTACCCAAATCCAACGCTAAAATATAGCCGGATGATGATGTGCTGCCCAATGTCTGCATAGCCCCAATTATATAATTCTGACTTTTCACCCCTCGGTGTAAAAAAAAGGTGGACAAAATGCCCACCCCCCAAGCTAAGAGAATATTCCGTTGCTATTAACCCAACAATTTTTTAGCTGTAGTTAACACATTATCAACGCTAAAACCAAATTTCTCTAAACAAATGCCGCCAGGAGCAGAAGCACCAAAGCGATCAATTGTCACAGTATCACCTTCACTACCAATATATTTGTGCCAACCGAAGCTACTAGCAGCTTCTACAGCCAAACGCTTAGTGACAGCTTTAGGTAGAACAGATTCTTTGTAAGCTGCATCTTGTGCTTCAAATAAATCCCAAGCACTCAAGGAGACTACACGGACTTTCTTACCTTCGGCTGCAAGTTTCTCAGCTGCGGTGACACAGAGGTTCAACTCTGAACCAGTACCCATGAGGATGATATCGGGTGTACCATCGCACTCTACTACTACATATCCACCCTTAGCTACACCTTCAATTGATGTACCGGCTAAGTTGGGGACATTTTGACGGCTAAATGCCAACAAAGTAGGAGCGTTATTCTTCGCTCTTTCAATTGCGACTTTGTAAGCACCAGAGGTTTCGTTACCGTCGGCGGGGCGAATCACTGTCAGGTTAGGAATCGCGCGTAAAGAAGCCAAGGTTTCGATAGGTTGGTGGGTGGGGCCGTCTTCACCTTGTCCGATGGAGTCGTGAGTCATCACCCAAATCGAGCCGGCTAGAGAGAGTGCAGATAAGCGGATAGCAGCCCGCATATAATCGGTGAAGATGAGGAAGGTCGCACCGTAGGGAATTAAGCCTGAACTGTGCAACGCCATCCCATTACAGATTGCGCCCATACCATGTTCCCGCACACCAAAGTGAATGTTGGGGTTTTGGTATTGTCCTTTTTGGAAATCGCCCTTACCTTTGATTTCGGTCAGGTTGGAGTGGGTTAAGTCAGCTGAACCACCAATGAGTTCAGGTAAAACCGCCGCCAACTTATTGAGACAGGTTTCTGAGTGCTTCCGGGTAGGTAATCCTTTGTCTTCGGGGGTGTAGGTAGGTAGTACCTTATCCCAACCGTCAGCTAGTTTACCGCTTAGATAACGCTCAAATTCAGCCGCTTCTTGGGGATACTTCGCTTTGTAATCAGCAAAAGTCTTGTTCCATTCAGATTCGTAGCCTGCACCGCGTTCTACGGCTTTGCGGGTATGGTTGAGGACATCTTGAGGAATGACAAATGGTTCATGTTCCCAACCCAAATTTTTACGGGTTAATGCTACTTCGTCTCCACCCAAAGCTGCACCGTGAATACCAGCCGTATTAGATTTATTGGGAGAACCGTAACCGATAGTAGTTGTCACCTTAATCATGGTGGGTTTATCGGTGACAGCTTTTGCTTCTTCAATAGCTTTGTGAATTGCGTCTAAATCGGTGTTACCATTTTCAACGTGCAGGACGTGCCAGCCGTAAGCTTCAAACCGCTTAGAAACATCTTCAGTAAAGGCAACATCTGTAGAACCATCAATAGAGATGTGGTTATCGTCGTACAGAGCGATGAGTTTACCTAAACCCAAGTGTCCAGCGAAGGAAGCAGCTTCACCAGAAATGCCTTCCATGTTGCAACCGTCACCTAGAATTACATAGGTGTAATGGTCAACAATTTTAGCATCAGGTTTGTTGAATTTAGCTGCGAGGTGAGCTTCTGCGATCGCTAAACCCACACCATTGGCAATACCTTGACCTAGGGGGCCAGTGGTGACTTCTACGCCTGCGGTCATGAAGTTTTCAGGGTGTCCGGGGGTTTTAGATTCCCACTGCCGGAATTGCTTGATATCTTCAATGCTGACGCTGTCGTAGCCTGTCAGATAGAGCAGGGCATACTGCAACATCGAACCGTGACCAGCAGACAGAACAAAGCGATCGCGGTTAAACCACTTGGGGTTTTTGGGGTTAAACCGCATAAAGCGATCCCAGAGTACGAAAGCCATCGGAGCTGCGCCCATCGGCAGTCCTGGGTGTCCTGATTTTGCCTTTTCTATAGCATCAACAGCCAAGAAACGGATCGAATTAATACAAAGTTCTTCGAGGGATTGGGTTGCAACAGCCATAATCTATTATTTTTAACGACGGGTTAGTACTCTTGGAGCTACTCTTAACGGGGTGGTTTTTAACAGTTATCAGTGATCAATGATCAGTTATCAGCAGTAAATTTTATGTTGATAACTGTTGACTGTTAACTGTTAACTGATGGAAGTTCCCCTACAGTATCATCATCCCATTCCCAATTGTGCATGGACAAGCGGGGTATCCTGAGTTTCTGGTAATTAATCAAGCCAAAAACCAGGTCAACTTGAACCCTTGGCTGATTGGGGAATGACATTTACGATACTGTTGTTGTTTTGATTACGGGATAGCCGACATAGATAATGATTTCAGCTTCTCAGTAAGAATGGAAAACTTGAAAGTCAAGAAGAAGAATTCAGAACTCAGGAATCAGGATGCAGAATAGAAAAATTCAAGATTTCTGAACTTTGGATTCTTCATTCATGTTTTAGATTATGAGCAAGTCGATTACTCACATTATCTCCTAATTTTTGAACTATTCTGTCCCCTGAATTCTATTTTGAGTGCTGAGTCATGTTAGCGGTAGCGCGGCGTTTAGCCGGTGCTGAGTCAGGACTTTTAACTTTTGACTTCCGCGTAGCGGAGCTAGACGTATTTTCTAAAGGCGAGGGTGACATTATGTCCACCAAATCCAAAGGAATTGGATAAGGCTACATCGACTTTGAGAGCGCGGCTAGAGTTGGGTACGTAATCTAAATCACACTCTGGATCAAGGTTTTTGATATTGATTGTAGGTGGAATGTGATCGTTAGCAGTAGCTAAGACTGTGGCTACAGCTTCAATACCTCCAGAACCACCTAACAGGTGTCCTGTCATTGATTTAGTGGAACTGACGGCGATTTTGTAGGCATGATCGCCCAAGGCTCTTTTAATCGCTGCCGTTTCCGTGGAATCGTTAGCCGGGGTGCTAGTACCGTGGGCATTAATATAGCTGACTTGATCTGGGGTAATACCTGCGTCTTTTAGTGCCAACTGGATGGCTCTGGCTGCGCCTTCACCGCCAGGGACAGGGGAGGTTATATGGTACGCATCACAGGTCATGCCATAACCAACGATTTCGGCATAAATGCGTGCGCCACGACTGAGGGCGTGTTGCAACTCTTCCAGAATCAAGATTCCCGCACCTTCACCCATGACAAATCCATCGCGATCGCGATCGAAGGGACGGCACGCATGAGTGGGGTCATCGTTGCGAGTAGAAAGGGCGCGTGCAGCCGCAAAACCAGCTACAGACAAGGGAGTTATCGCCGCTTCACACCCACCACAAATCATGGCTTGAGCATAACCACCTTGAATCATGCGAAAAGCGTCCCCAATGGCGTTAGAACCTGCGGCGCAAGCAGTCACAGTACAGTTATTAGGGCCTTTAGCACCAGTATGAATTGCTGTCAGTCCCGCCGCCATATTAGCGATCATCATGGGAATCATGAATGGACTACAGCGATCTGGGCCACGGTTAAGGTAGATGGTTTGCTGGTCTTCCATGACCTTAATACCGCCTACACCAGAACCGATAATAACTCCTACCTGTTCGGCGTTGAGTTCATTAATAACTAACTTGGCATCTGCAACTGCTTGTTTGGCTGCTGCGACTCCAAATTGGGAAAATCGATCCATGCGCTTGGCTTCTTTGCGATCCATGTATTCATGCGGATCGAAATTTTTCACCTCTCCAGCAATGCGACAATCATGGCTAGACGCATCAAAAAAAGTGATGTAGTCAATGCCATTGCGTGCGCTTAACAATCCTTCCCAATATTCAGCAGGTGTGTTACCAATAGGTGTAATCGCGCCAACACCAGTTACAACAACGCGTTTACGATTATAATCTGTCATGACTCAGTAAAAGATGGCGAGAAAGTTGCAAGTAAAGTTCTGAGTAGTGAGTGCTGAGTGCTGAGTGCTGAGTGCTGAGTGCTGAGTAGGAAATTTCACTCAGCAGTAGTGTTCCGAGTTCCGAGTTAGAAATCTTACTCATAACTCATAACTCATAACTCATAACTCATAACTCATAACTCAACACTTTCTTAAGCGGATGCGGCAACTTTGCTGTTGATGTAATCCACTGCTTCTTGAACGGTTGTAATTTTTTCGGCGGCTTCATCGGGAATTTCGATATCAAATTCTTCTTCCAAAGCCATTACTAATTCCACTGTATCTAGAGAATCTGCCCCTAAATCGTTAGCAAAATTTGCTGTTTCGGTAACTTTTTCCTCGTCAACACTAAGTTGTTCAACAATGATTTTCTTGACTTGTGCAAAAATTTCTGCCTGGCTCATATATAAAATTCCTTAACCAACTGCTATTTTTTGCTCTTGATGTTATGGGAGACATGGTTTTGAGCATATACATCTTATCGGAAAGCGCGATCGCCCGTATACGTCCTTGTCCAAAATAGGAAGAGAGTGGTGAGTGCTGAGTTGTGAGTTGTGAGTTGTGAGTGAGATTCACCACTCAGCAAGCTGCTCATGTTCCACTACCCTAACTAAACTTGGAACTCATAACACTTTTTAATACTGCTTGTTATCAATTCTTACTAAATTTTTAGTGAATGTTCAAAAAATATACATTTCCTTCTCAGTATCCCTGGTGAGAGGTGAGAAAACAGTTATCATCGGGGCAGTTGCCCTAAACCACACTTACTTTTATGCTATCTCAAACACTAAAATATGCTTACTTCCCTGGTTGTGTAGCTCAAGGTGCTTGCGGGGAATTATACCAGTCAACTCAAGCCTTAACTCAAGCATTAGGTATTGAACTGATTGAACTCAAGAAAGCTGCTTGCTGCGGTTCAGGTACATTTAAGGAAGATTCTCAACTTCTAGAAGATACAGTCAATGCCAGAAATATCGCCCTCGCAGAAGCATTAAATTTACCCCTACTGACTCATTGCAGTACCTGTCAGGGTGTGATTGGTCATGTTAACGAACGCTTGCAAGATTTTCAAACCAGTAACCCTGATTATGTGAAGCAAGTTAATGGCTTGTTAAACAAAGAAGGCTGTCTACCTTATCGCGGTAAAACAGAAGTTAAACATATCCTCTATGCGCTAGTCAGAGATTATGGCTTAGAGGAAATTAGCAACCGTGTCACCCGTAAGTTATCTGGGCTAAAGTGTGCAGCTTTTTATGGCTGTTATCTCCTTCGCGCCCAAAAGCCCATACCCGACGAAGACCCTTACAATCCAGAAGCAATGGAAAATGTCTTTCGAGCGGTGGGTGCAACACCAATTTATTATCGTGGTCGGACTCAATGTTGTGGCTGGCCTCTTTCTAGCTATGCTACTACCCAATCCTTCCAGATGGCTGGGATGCACATTCAAGATGCCTTAACTGCTGGTGCTGATTGTTTAGTTACCCCTTGTCCTCTGTGTCATCTAAATTTAGATTCTCGTCAACCAGAGGTAGAAAAAGTAATTGGGCAAAAATTAGGTTTGCCCGTGTTACATTTACCCCAGTTAATTGCTTTGGCATTAGGGGTTAGCCCCAAAGAATTGGGTTTAGAACGGCATATTGTTTCTACAAAACCCGTTTTAGAAAAGTTGGGATTTTGAAGAAATTGGGTGCTGGTGATTAGGGATTGGACAGAAAAAGTCAAAAGTCAACATGACAAAGAAACAGACTTTTCAAACATCCTCTAAGAGTTCTTTAATGCAAGAATTTTTAATTGATTTCTCCCTTGAACTGACGTTGGAGTTGTCTAAAAAATTGATACATCTCTGGCAAGCGGCTGTAAATACCAGCAACTTTGAGATATGTTCTATGGGGAACAGCAGGAGTCCCCGAAACAACATCTCCTGCTGCAACATTGTGCAGAATACCGCTTTGAGCCGAAGCAATTGAGCCATCACCCATTATCGCTTGATTGGCAATTCCGACTTGTCCGGCTAAAATCACACGATTGCCTAATTTGACTGCTCCAGCCATACCAGTTTGGGCAGCGATCGCGCAACCTTTACCAATTTGACAACCATGAGCAATCTGCACTAGGTTATCGATTTTGGTATCGTATCCTATCCTGGTTTCTCCCACGGCTGGGCGGTCAACGGTCGTATTACAACCTATTTCTACTCGATCTTCTAAGACTACATAGCCGGATTGTTCCATTTTGAACCAACCAGTCCGGGTAGGGACAAAGCCAAAACCCTCTGCACCGATAACAGCACCGCTATGAATGACGCAATCTGCACCGATTTGGCTACGTTCTTCGATGGTACAGTTAGCGTGTAAGGTGGTGCGATCGCCTATCTTCACATCGGGATAAATGACGACGTTGGGATGAATAATCACACTGTCACCGATTTCTGCTCTTTCCTGAATCACCGCATGGGGGCCAATGTAGACATCTTCACCAATTTTGGCTGTGGGATGAATAACGGCTGTAGGATGAATGGCTGGGCTGGGAGTGTATGGTTGATAAAATATAGCGATCGCTTTGGCAAATAACAATTTTGGTTCTCTTGTAGCTACCCAAGCTATCCCTCGTTCTTGTGCTTGTGCTTGTATTATTGGATCTTGCGGCACAATTAAAGCACTAGCATTTGTCTCATTGATACATGATGCAAACTTTCCACTCTCTACGAAGCTAATAGTACCAGTCGTTGCTTCATAAATGGCTGCTACCCCTATAATTTCTGGGTCATTGTTTTGATTGATGTTCAGGCTATGGTCGATGGCACTGTCACCAAACTGATGTATAATTTCGCTGAATTTCATATTCGCGTATTTATTTAGTAGTTTTCTCAGTAAAAGCAAGATTATACTATTTCATATCACGTCAGCTTGATTGCTGATCTGACTTTTCACGTCATGTAGAAAAGTCCACGGAAAATCTAACTTCCAAACCAGGATTTCAAAGTCTCTCTCCTGCGAGGAGAGAGGTTTAGAGAGAGGTTTTCCAGATTCCGTGAAAAGTTAGGATTGCTGATGAAGCCCCAAGAAGCCTACCCCATGAACATGGTGGAGTTTAATGACTGTTGGAAGCATAGCTAATTAATCTTCAATGCTTTACTTACCAGATGAAACTAATTTTTTTAATCTTCTAAAATACCTTTTCATAATTCTCATTTTATTAATTAACATAGGATTGCCTGATGGAACTTTTGGCATTAAATCTTCTCGCAATACATATACACCATCGTTACTGTCATAGTTTAATTTGGCTGCGGGTTTAATCTTTGTTTGCCATTCATCTCCAGATAGTTGCAGATTAGCCACATTCGCATCTTGACTATGGGTCTGAGTTACTACCATTAATTGAGATTCATGCTTAAAATTCTGACTACCTCTAGCTCTTGCTAACAAACGGACACTGATCCGTTTTTGTATCTGTTGAGGTGAACGATGTTGATAGTGTTTTAATCTAATCCTAAATGGATATATTGCCCCAAAATAAGGCCACCCCTGATCTTTATCCCAAACTAAATCCTGGTCATATCTGAAGAAACGCGCCTCTGACCAATTATTCAGATAGTAATGACACTTTTGTTCAACTGGTATTTCATCATCATAAATTGACGGTTGCTGACTATAAATTTCTAAATCCTTATCAGTAAAGAAGTATTGAAAACTAGCAGCCCAAACTGCTTGATATTGCCCTGGTATTTCCCCTAAGAAACTACGCGGATTGTCAATATAAATTTCATCAGCATCTAACCGACACCACCAGTCACCTGTTGAACTATTGGCTCGATAATGATGAAAGAGATCAGCCCATAAACCGTGATGATATGTGCAGTTATCTTGCTTGTAAGGAATGATTTTTTGATGTTTTTGAGACAAGTTTAAAATCTTTTCCCATGTGCCATCTGTACTACCATTATCCAAAACATATATAAAATCAGACCAGATTATTGCTGATGTGAGTGTTTGCTCAATGATGTCAGCTTCGTCTTTAACTACACAAATACTATGAATTTTCATGACCTTACCTCTTAGAAAATCTCATGAGTGCAGAATTGCTGCGGCGTAAACTGTAAAAAATTTGGATAAATTGTTGATAGCCATTATCCCCTAACCAGTGCATTAATGCGATCGCTACACTGAGACGAATATATTCCTTAGTAAAGATTATCAAAAAATCATGCTTCAGAGCTTGCCGACGAAAAACATCTGCTTGTTTATTATCTCTATCTTTACTTTGTAAACATTTCCATGCTAATAACAAATAAAGATTACCATAGCTGCGCTTCCTCAGATGTAAAAACTCAACTGGAGCAGACTGAAAAGCTTTTTCAAAAATGGTGCGAAAATCGTGTATGAGTTGAGGATAATTTTTAGATTTATTATGAGAATGCTGACGGTAGCTAACTAGAGGTTCTTTAATCAAAGCACAAGGATAAACCGCAGCGATTCGCAACCACATATCCCAATCTGGTGCTGCATCAATACTTGCATCAAATACTCCTACTTGCTCAAAGCATTGGCTACGAATCATAGGCACACTACCACATTCAATCAAATTGCGGGCTGTAAATTTATCCCAGATATATCCTTCTGCATCTGGTTTGACTATTCTACCTGTAGGCTCACTTTTTTCATTTATATAAGCGACCCAATTGTAAACTAATCCTATTTCTGGATTTGATTCCAAAACCCTGATTTGCTTTTCTAATTTAGTCGGCTGCCAAAAATCATCAGCATCCATAAAAGCTATAAACTCACATTGGGAGTGTTTTATACCTGTGTTTCTTGCTCCTGATGAACCTTGATTTTGTTGACTAACTAATTTAACTCTTGAATCTTTTATTTGAGATACCCATTCAGCAGTTCCATCAGAACTACCATCATCAACAATGATTACTTCAAAATCATCAAAAGTTTGATTAAAAAGACATTTGATAGTTTCAGGAAGATAATTTATCGCATTGTAGGCAGGAATTATCACAGAAACTTTTGGCATATTTATAACTCTTATTTTGCTAATGACATAAAGGTGATCTATCCATTTGTTGAGAATTGCCTATTTCATCCCAATCCCAACCTGCTACTGCTAAAGAAAGCCACCAATAAAACAAAAGAGTAGTGTGCTTCCAGATATTGTCAGTCAACATTCCCAGCAGAATAGCGGTGAAAACAGCCAACAGGATAAAGCAAAAGTTCTGTTGTGAGCGATTATTTCTAGCCGCAGACATGAGATTTACAAGGCGATAAACTTGAGCTGCCAGAAAGATCAAAAATGTTGTGAATCCTACTATTCCTCCCTCAGCTAAGGCTCGGAGATAATCATTGTGAGCCTCGTTTTTTAACACAGTTAAGTAGGAAGCTGTATTTAAACCATAACCAAGTAACGGCGAGTTCTTCCAAGCCTCCCACATAAAATGCCATTGTGCTATTCTCCAGTTAAAACTATTTCCGTCTGTCCAAGATAGTAAAATTGCTCGCCATATCTCTATATCTGGATTTAAAAGTGGTGTATCTGCCAGTGAGCCAAGGCGTTCTCGTCCAAACTCTGTACTCACAAATAAAATTATTACCAATCCTAATAGTAAAAAGCCACCAATTAAATTGACGAGATTTAATTTAGGTACAATCATTACTAAAACAAACACAAACAGCATTGCTGTCATAGTTAGAGCTTTGGTACTAACAAAAAAGAAAGCAAGTAAGCCTAGCAAACATAACCAAGGCCAACGTTTTGGTGTGTTACCTATCTTCCAACAGGTTAGCGCGATAAATAGTAATAAGAATGTGGCAAATGTCGAAGGATGACCTAAAGTTCCTCTAATACGCGAAGCTGATTCTAACTCCCCAGTATTAACACTACCTTGAGCTAGGAAGGAAGGTAGTAATGAAGGGGGTAAGAACATCTGCATTGATGATACTATCAGGGGAATAACAAGACTCAAAAACAAGGCAGTAATTACTGTCTGAGGTTTCAACTTTCCCTTAAGTTGCATGACGAGCAAATAAACCATTAACCACGAAAATAAACGTGTCCACTCACGAACGCCTTCTAAGAGATATGTCCCATCTAAACCTAGTCCTCCTAATGGTAATAACACTACCCACATTCCTTGTAGTGCTACCCATCCAGCAAAAAACCACCAAAATCTATCTACTTTGATGGCTTGACTTGTTAATAAAGAAACAGCTACATATAATAACGCCAAGCCACTTAAACCAACCGCAAAAGCAGATGGAATTTGCTGTGCGGAAAATGTATCTAAAGCACTACGCAAAACTAATAAGCCGATCACTGCTTGCTCGAATTTACCAAAAAACCAGACAACAACAGCTACAGCAAATATAGGCAAGCCGATTAACAAGGGGCTAACACCGACTAGAAACCCTGTTACTATGCCAATGGCAATACCTGCTAACCCAACCAAAATTCCCACATGGGAATAACGACTTGAGCGTTTATTGGTCAACATTGTTATCTTCACCTCAAATCGTTCTGGGAATTTCTGCTACTACTCCCTAGCAAGTTCAAGCGTCTCAAAGGCCTAGATAGGAAGGATTGCTTCTCATCAATGGGATAGCGATAATATTTTTCTGTCTCAGTTTCCATCCCATTGATCACTACTCCCAGAATCGGTATCCGGTTTTGATTGAGTTCTGCTACTGCTCTTTGCAATGATTCTTTAAGTGTGACACTGGGGCGTGTAGTCATGATGACGCCATCACTATATTGACTGAGGGTGGAAGCATCAGCACAAACCCCCAGAGGAGGTGTGTCGATAATAACTAGATCATAGTGTAACGCGGCTTCGGCTACTAGGGACTTCATTGCTTTTGACTCCAGCAACTGCGAAGGTCTACCATGTAGTTCACCACAAGTTAAAACAAAAAGGTTCTCAATATCTGTTGACTGTGCAGCACTTAGTAGTGTTCTATTCCCATTGAGGACATCGGTAATTCCTGGCTTGGGAGGTAAGTTAAACAGTGTATGCTGTACAGGTCTACGCAAATCGGCATCAATTATGAGTGTGCGGCGAGATAGCATGGCTGCAACAGCACCTAAGTGCGACACCACAACTGATTTACCTTCTCCAGAGATGGTACTGCTCACCACGACAATCTGCAATTTATCACTGCTACGAAATTCTAGATTTTTGAGGAGCATCCGGTAAGGCTCAACTAAGCCTACATCGTCTAAGAATTTTTCGGCTGGTTCGAGGGTGAGCTTGGTAGCAGGGAGACGTGGTAAAATTCCCAGTAGTGGTAACTTCAGTAGCTCCTCTGCGTCTGCAACATCGTAGAGTCTGTTATCCATTAACTCTAATAGCAGCACTATCCCGGTAGCTAGAATGCTACCAAAGAACATAGCGATAACTAACACAACCGATCGCTTGGGATAAGCGTAAGCAGTTGGGGCTTGGGCTATTTCGATGATTCTGAGATTACTTACCTTTTGCGCTTCCGCAATCCGTGCTTCTTCTAGCTTGCTTTGTAGCAATTTCAAAGACTCGGCCGCTTCCTCTCGTTGGCGGGTGAGCATGGTGAGTGGTTGTTGTCTGAGAGGCAATATTGTTAAACGAGCCTGGAGGTTAGTTCTCATAGACTGAACTGCTCGGAGCTTGTTTTCAACTGCTAGACGCTCAACTTCGTTATTGATTAGCTGGGTGGTGAGATTTTGACTGATTTGATCAGATGCAACGTCAGCAGAAGAAGCGGTTTGATTTTCCGGTGAGACGCGACCCACTTGCTCTGTATACAAAGTTTGAATCTGATCTCGCTGTCCTCGTAGGGATACAACTCTGGGGTGATTATCTGTAAACTGTAAACGAGCTTCTATGAGTTGAGTTTCTAATTGGGTTAATTTAGCTCTTAAGGCTTTGAGTTGTTCGTCTTGACCGCTACGTACTGATGTATAGGCGTTATTGATATTTTTAGTAGCAGTAAGTTTTCTCAGGGAATCATCCCGCGATCGCGCTTCTTGTACTTGAGCTAATAATATCCGTTCTTGGTCTTCTAGATTCGCTAAACTCTCTACTAAGCTCCGAGTTTGGTCGGTATCTGCAATCACACCACTTTGCTGTCTATATTTAGACTCCGCCACTTCTGCTTTTTGTAAGCGATTACGAGCTACTGGTACTTCTTTTTCTAAAAATTGTCTGACTTTAGTCGCTTCTGAGCTAATCGCTTGAATATTCTCCTCAACCATCGCTTGGGAAACAGCATTTAGCACTTCAGCCGCAAACTCAGGATTTTGGTTGTAATAGCGCACTTCCAGAATGTTAGTAGCTGGTACAATGCTGACTTTCAATGAGGAAGTGATATCTGTAGTTTTTAGATCAATTGGATTGGCACTATTTTTGTTTTGGGAAACCAGCTTCTCTATAGCCTTATCCAAAACAGCCTGTGATTTCACTAACTCGGCTTGATCTGCTAGGGGGTTGCTGCTCCGTCCCACAACTGAAGGTTGTGTCAAATCACGTCCTAATTCTGAAACGCTGACACCTTTAGCATCAACCATCAATCTTGCTGATGTTTCATAAAAACGCGGAGTTACAGCCAGGTAAGCAACTGATGCACCAATCACAGCCGCTAAGGTAGACAAAGCTGGCAAACCTCTACGTCGTAATACTGCCAATAAGGTTGAAATACCTTTTCCCATTACCAATACCTTGATTTCTTTCAGATCGGACTATCCAACTTGGATACAGTATTAAAAAATATTAACTACTCGGTATCATAACTGATGACAACGGCACTCAATATAAACTAATTACTTTTAAAGAGTCGGTTTTTAGATATGATTGGGCTTGCCTATTTCTTAGTTCCTACTTTAGCTAGATCCATATCGTTGTTTTCTGGCTGCAACCTACTCGAAATTTCCGAAGAGTTCAAAACTTGTGTATATAGTTGCAATATTTCCGATGTAATATGATCCCAACTGTAGTTGAGATTGACATGATTTTGTGCTTTCTTGGCTATTGGTGCTAGTTTTTCTGGGTAACGCAACGCCCAGTCTAAGACAGAAATACAAGAGTCTAAGTTGCCAGCTTTAAATAGTGTTCCTCGCTCTTCCCCTAGTAGTTGTTGATGAGGTGGAATATCACTACCTACAACCGGGATACCTTCTCGCATAGCTTCTAGCATCGATAAAGGTAATCCCTCTAAATCAGAAGGCAGAACAAACAAACCTGCGCCTCGGACAATTTCCCAAAGACGAGAACCTCTAAGTTCCCCTGCGAAGACTATATTTCTTTGACGGGCAATTTTTTCTAGTAGTTGGCTAGTAAATGTTTTCGTATCACTGACACCCCCAGCCAAAACTAGTTTCCATCCTCTTGGGTTGAGCGCACTAAAAGCTTCAACTAACAAATCAGGACGTTTTTCTGGTACGAGTCTGCCTAAAAACAGAATATAACGCCCTTTTTCCAGTCCTAGGTTAGTACCATAGTGAAAATTGGGATCTGAATAACCATAACTTGCTGGAGCTGTGGGAATATAAACCGTCTCTTTGCCATATGTTTGCAAAAAGTATGTTTGCAGTGATTTTGACACCACCATCATGCCGTGGCTAAAGCGGACAGATGCCTTTTCTCCTAGTTGAATCAGCCTCGTAGACAAACTTCCCCACTTAGCTCGTTGCCAGTCTAAACCGTGACAGGTAACTACGATTTTTGACGAGTTAGCAATCCTAGGTATGCAGGTAAATAAAGCTGGGCCGAGGGCATGAAAATGGATAATATCATATTTCTGCCCAGTGGCGGCGATCGCTCCCATCGCTGAAGTAACTAGAGCATCCAAACCATAATAGTAGTCCAACCCTGGGAAAGAAATGACTCGCACTCCTCGAAAATCATAATTTTCCCAGCCAAAATTCTCTGTGTAAGATGAGCGAGCAAATAAATCTACAGTGTGTCCCTGTGACACCATCCGAGGATAAATTTCTGCACAATAATGTTCAATACCACCCTGTTTTGGTGGTATACCTTTTGCACCAATTACTGCAATTTTCATAATTAATTAGCCCTGAAGAACGAGATGATTAATAGCGAACACACACACAAAGAAAATAGGGAATTGGGCTTTCTAGTCTGAGGGAATCTGGCTTTTATTAGCGGCTAGCTGTGACTAAATATTTTGTTTCCCAACTTTGCCACATTTTTTTATACACTTCATTGATTACGGTACTGGCTGCATAAGGTTGAGCTGTGCGTACACAGGCAGAAACTGGATAACGTTCTGGATTCATCACTACTTGACGTAGAGCATTAGCAATGCAGTCTGGAGTCCGTTCTTCGCAAACAATACCACTATCAGACGAGAGTAATTTTGGAGTTTCACCCGCTTGCGTAGTTACTATGGGTATACCGCAAGCCAGAGCCTCAAGTACCACAAAAGGCAAACCCTCAAAAGCACTACTCAGCACCAACGCATGGCACACACGATGTAAATCAGCTAGTTCCTTTTGTTTGACTGCTCCTAGCATTGTCACCCGTCCTGCCAATCCTAGCCGGGCAATCTCAGCACGGATTGGCTCGGCTAACTCACCATTACCTGCCATTAATAGATGAATGTTGGAGTTGTTTAAAGCCGCTATGGAACGGATGAGGAGGATGGGATCTTTTTGGGGATGTAAACGACCTGCAAACATAATAAAGCGGGTGTTGTCATCTAATCCCCAGCGCATAGCCAGTTCGCGTCTCCCCTGTTCTCGTTTATCTGGTGGTAAGGGGTAAAAAATTTCTTCGTCAAAGGTATTCTTAAGAAAAGCTACCCGCTCTCGTAAGTTGGGGTATCGCTGTTGATAAAGTTTCATGGACTCTGTGTTGCAAGAGTAGATTTGATGAAACTGATCCACCAACATCTTTTCTAAGGCGAAATAAGCTGAGGGAAACTTTCTCCAGAGAATTGCGTTTTTATCATCCTTTGCCGCAATCTGGGCTTGAATGTCATTTTGAATAAATAGAGTCTTTTCTCCCTGCCAATGACGCGTCACTATGGTTGGTTCTATCCTGTAAAAGTGCATAAAATCTGAAGCGTAATTACGCCCAACCAAAGCGGCTGTGTATTTAATAGTTGTCGGGATCAGACCTCTGAAATCGTCATTCTCTATTAAACATAGGGGTAAAAAACTAATTTCTCTGCCGGCGAATTCTTTTTGTTGCCACTTACCCAGAACTTGAGAGCGATCGCTTGCTGTCCCTACAAGTCGCACTTCAAACTCCCTAGGAGCATACTTGATAAATGTGTTGATTAGTGTCTGAAT
Source organism: Anabaena sp. UHCC 0399 (assembly GCF_034931465.1). Taxonomy (NCBI): domain Bacteria; kingdom Bacillati; phylum Cyanobacteriota; class Cyanophyceae; order Nostocales; family Nostocaceae; genus Anabaena; species Anabaena sp. UHCC 0399. The sequence continues at coordinate 88,323 of NZ_JAYGGZ010000009.1, forward strand.
TCCTCCTATCGAAGTGTACCAGGGATTGAACTGGTAAAAAATCGTTAGAACTGGTTTACGCATTACTCACACCATAAGGGAACTTTGCTGCATACAAAGTCAGAATTGACGAATATAGAAGAAATACTGAAATTTAGCCGTATTTTATGCAACAAACGTACTGAAACATACACAGCCCTATCGTAGTATCTCTATGTTGAAAAGTCACTTTATCGTTAAAGTCTTCACCAAACTTTTACATTGGGGACAAAAAAATCTTTGGCGAAAAACTTCATAATTTCATAACTACTATCTATGAACCCTTTACTACATCAATTCATGAAGATATCCGTAGTTATTATGAAGGTACTTTAAAGTAGCTTCATAATAACTTTATGGAGAAATAGGTGACAGGTGACAGGTGACTGGGGACAGGGGAGCAGGGGAAGCAGGGGAAGCAGGGGAAGCAGGGGAAGAAAAATACAATGCCCACCCACTCATTACTCATTACTCATTACTCGTTATTCATTACTCATTACTCACTACTCAGCACTCAGCACTCAGCACTCAGCACTCCCTTACTCAGCACTCATCGCATTTCCTGCCAAATAAGCTGTCGTCCAAGCACTTTGAAAGTTAAATCCACCAGTCACGCCATCAATATCAATAACTTCTCCAGCGAAGTACAGCCCAGGAACTAACTTACTTTCCATAGTTTTGAAGTTGATTTCTTGAAGATTCACACCGCCACAGGTGACAAATTCTTCTTTAAAGACTCCTTTACCATTAATTGAGTATTTTCCCTGAGTCAGTTCTTGGACTAACAAATTTAAAGTTTTGTTAGGTAATTCTGCCCAACGGTCATCTGTGGTAATACCTACACGGTTAATTATGTATTGCCAGAGACGATGGGGTAAATCAACACCACGATGCAACGCGATCGCTTTTTTTCCCCATTCGCTCTTCACGGCTAAGATTTTTTGCCGTACTTCGTCTTGTGTGAGTTCGGGAAACCAGTTGACTAATAAAGTGGCTTGATAGTGGTGTTCGTGCAAGAGTCTCGCACCCCAAGCCGAAAGCTTCAGCACAGCCGGGCCACTTAAACCCCAGTGGGTGATGAGTAATGGCCCTGTTTGTTCTAGTGGTGGCTGATCCTCAACACATAACCGCAACCGTACAGGGTTAACACTAATCCCAGCTAACGCCCGTAGTTTGGCTTCGGGAATATTGAATGTAAATAATGATGGGACTGGTACTTCGATGTGATGTCCCAATTCTTTGGCGATTTTATAACCGATGAGACTACTACCTGTTGCGAGTAGCAGGCGATCGCATCTAATTATCTCACCGGACTTTAAACTCACCTCAAATTCATTGCTGAGTCGTTTGACACCAACCACAACTACCCCAGTCCAAATTTCTATACCCTCGGCTGCGGCGGTATTCATCAGACAGTTCACAATTGTTTCTGAACTATCTGTAATGGGAAACATCCTCCCATCAGCTTCAGTTTTTAGTTGCACTCCGTGGTTAGCAAACCAAGCTACGGTATCTTGAGCTTGAAAGCGGCTAAAAGCACCACGCAAAGCTTTACCGCCTCTAGGATAATTTTGTACTAGGGTTTGTGGTTCAAAGCAAGCATGAGTGACATTGCAGCGTCCCCCGCCAGAAATGCGGACTTTAGCCAACGGTTGACGACTGGCTTCGAGTAAAGTAACTTGGGCTTGAAGATTGGATTCGGCACAAGCGATCGCCCCAAAAAATCCTGCGGCCCCACCGCCGATAACTACAATTTTTAAAGCTAGCAATTTCTAAAGCATCTCAATATGATCATCTACTATCTAGGCTAGTACAGAAGAAACATAGGTAACAGGGGACAGGAGACAGGGGACAGGGAAATTTTTAGAGTGAGATGTGTTGCTTTCACGGGTGGTTAGCGTAATATTATCTGGGTTTTAACCTTCTGCCGACTCAAATAAATCTTTAGTTGCACCACAAACCGGACACACCCAATCTTCTGGGATGGCTTCAAAAGGTGTACCTGGAGCGATTCCCCCATCGGGATCGCCTACTTCGGGGTCATATTCGTAGCCGCAAACACTACATAGATAAATGCCCATAGTTTTCTTACTGGTTAATTGTTGATTTTGTTTGGGTCTGTAAATATCTTTAACAGAAGTTCATCATCAACACACCAGGCGGATTGCATAAAAACAATCACCCAAAATCTATCTCGATATATATTAAAAACGCCACCACGTTCTTTGAGCATAGGAAATCAGACCTATAGCGATCGCCCCTAGCAATAAGAGTAAAATTACTCCTCCAGGAATAAAGGTAATCAAACCAAAGCCCCTGAGTAGCCAGACAGCTATGCCAATGCCAAGAAAAACACCAAAAGCCTGAGTTAATAAGCGGTTTAAGGAAGATTGACTCACTCTATTTACCTCTCAATTTACGATTTTCTGTACATTGACAGATTAACAATAATTTTCATACATTCTTCCTGATGCCAAATTTCATTATGTCCATCTCCCAAGCTGTAAAAAGTTTTAGCGATGTTTTGACTTAGTTAGGGAGAGATTGTCTTTTAAGGTTTTCTAGGCTAAATTTTTCGTAAAGCAGTAGTCTGATTTTCTCTACTACTTAAGTGTAAATTAATATTTGTAGTGAGAAATACGGTTTTTCTCATCAAATTTCAGAATAATTACCACACATGATTAATTCCCAAAAACTGGTGTAGGCAACTGGAATTAAATATTGATGAGGTTGTACTTCACCCCTTCAATGGTTTGTAGTCACAACCTCTGCAAATGGTGAATTTGAGGAGTAACGGAAAGAAATTTATGTCTGTAACCCATATCTCAGACTCGGTGATGACAGGTTCAAGTATGACTTGGAATCAAGAACAGCAACAGCTCATGTTGCAGGGTGAAATTGTAGTCCAGGCGCGATCGCATACTGCCTGCGGTGGTGCAGTTAGTGCTTGTATGTACTTACCACTGGGGCGATCGCAGGTATGGCAACAAATCACCGATTACCCCCGTTGGGTGCAATACTTTCCAGATATTACCAAAAGCGAAGTTTTACAAAGGGGTGAGGTCAAACGCCTGTATCAATCAGCACAAAAAGTATTTTTATTGTTGACCGCTCAAGTGGAAATTTACCTCAACGTTGTAGAAGTGCTAGGACAACAAATTCAATTTCGCATGGAGAAGGGTAGTTTTGTTGACTTTGCTGCCCATATTCAGCTAAAAGATTATGATCATGGGACTTTACTAGCTTATAGTGTCCAAGCTACCCCGAATATCCCCATCCCGGCAATTTTCATTCAACAAGCCATGACCTTTGAGTTGCCTGCAAATATGCGTAAAATGAGACAAGTAATTTGTCAATAATCAACCCTACACTTTAGTTAATTCTAGTAACTTGCTTTGTTTGGATAAACTCAGCGAATCATCAGAAAAACTAGGCTCACCTTCAAACCACACATGAGTTAATTCATATTCAGTAAATTTATAACCAAGAGTAGCTGCAAAATTTACTATTTTGGTCGTGTCCCAATGCCAGCTGCTCAACAACCCTCTGTTACAGCAGTTATTAAAGTATGCTTCATAAACAGATGTTTCCGAAATCAAAACTTCATAAAAAGCATTAACCTGCTGTAACGACATAAAAGTTTATCCCCAAAATTTTGATTTTTGTATGTAATTAAAACCTACATTTAGTTAATGGAGTATTCCGGTTTGAATCTCCCAGGATTAAAAAGTCTTTATTTATTTGAAAAAATAAAATTAATGGAACAAAAAATCATCTAGCCCCAGGAGGAATTTTTTCCAAGAGTTAGTATTATTATTTACATTGACCCTCACCTCGCCTAAAGACGAGGTGAGGGTCAATTATTTCATTTTTGAATTTTTAATTTATATATCCCATAACCCATGCTTAACATTGTATAATCCAATCTCTACGATAAATTTACCTTATTGTCCTAAGCAAATCATGGTAGAGGAAAGTAGATATCATACTTACAGTTAGAATAAAAATTCATTATCAAGCTAAACACTTTCATCTTTTGCATTGATATGGTTAAACCATTGACAGCAAAATACTGGGTTCGAGTTGGAGAACTGCCATTAGAAGCAACGGGAGGCAGCAATGGATAATAGTCCAATTAGAGTCTTGTTAATTGATGATAGTAAAGATGATTATATTTTAACTTCTAATTGGGTTAGTGAATTTCAAATCAGTGGTTGTGAGTTGGAATGGTTGGATAACTATCAAGTTGCTCAACAAGCGATCGCGCAAGGTTTACATGATATATATCTTGTAGACTACCGTCTAGGAGCAGACAGTGGACTAGAATTAATCCGCAATGCAATAGGCAATGGTTGCAATGCTCCTATGATTTTGCTCACTGGTCAAGGAGACAGAAAAATTGATCTAGAAGCGATGCAAGTGGGTGTAGCAGATTATCTTGAGAAAAGCCAATTGAATCCACCTTTACTAGAACGTTCTATCCGTTATGCGATTGAACGTAAACACACAGAACAAAAAATTCGGCAACAGGTAACTTTACTTGATGTTACGCAAGATGCCATTTTCGTCCAAAATTTAGACGGACAAATTTTATTTTGGAATCAAGCCGCCGAGTTGCTTTATGGCTGGGAAAAAGCAGCAGCCATTGGTAAGCAAACACAAGAACTTTGGCAAGAAAATAACTTAGAACCGTTACAAATAGCACTTAAACATCTTAAAAAAAATCACTTTTGGGAAGGAGAGTTACACCAAAAAACCAGAAACGGTCAAGACATTATTGTCGCCAGCCGTTGGACACTAGTACATGAATTTGGTGAGCAACCCCAATCAATTCTAGTTGTGAATACAGAAATTACCCAAAAAAAGCTCCTAGAAGCACAATTTCTCCGCGCTCAAAGATTGGAAAGTATTGGCACTCTCGCCAGTGGTATTGCTCACGATCTCAACAATGTTTTAGCTCCAATCTTGATGACAGCACAACTTTTAGAGGCTCAAATTAAAGATGAGCGTTCTTTGAGATTACTTCCTATATTAATTAACAATGCGAAACGGGGAGCAAATTTAGTTAAACAGGTACTTTCTTTTACTCGTGGTCTTGAAGGTGAGCGTACCTTGTTGCAACTAAAGCACTTAATTCTCGAAATTAAACAAATAATTAAAGAGACATTTCCCAAATCAATTGAAGTTGTCACCAAAATATCACAAAATCTTTGGACTGTCTTTGGTGATGGGACTCAACTACATCAAGTGCTGATGAATTTGTCTGTTAATGCCCGTGATGCGATGCCAAATGGTGGGTTACTATACATTGAGGCTAAAAATTTATTCATTGACGAAAGTTACACCACAATGAATCTAGATGCCAAAGTCGGACCTTATGTAGTCCTAACAGTTACTGATACTGGCACTGGTATTAGTCCAGAAATATTAGATCGCATATTTGAGCCATTTTTTACTACCAAAGAAGTCAGTAAAGGTACAGGTCTTGGCCTTTCCACAGTCCTTGGTATTATTAAAAGTCATGGTGGTTTTATCAACATCAATACAGAAGCCGGGAAAGGTAGTCAATTTACAGTCTACCTACCAGCACAAGAAACTAAGGAAACTCTAGAAGAAGCAGACATAGCATTACCACCAGGAAATGGAGAATTAATTTTAGTTGTAGATGATGAAGATTCAATTAGAGACATTACTAAAACATCTCTAGAAAGCCATAATTACAAAGCTATTACAGCCAGTGATGGGATTGAGGCTATATCTTTATATGCAGAATATCAAGCAGAAATATTTCTTGTCTTGACAGATATGGTCATGCCGTTAATGGATGGATTAACTACGATTCGTACATTGCAAAGAATGAATCCCCAAGTCAAAATTATTGCTGTCAGTGGACAGAGTATTAATGATAAATTGAGTACAGCCCATAACATGAATATCCAAGCTTTTTTATCCAAGCCTTACACAGCAAACCAATTATTGCAAACAATCAGTATGGTTAAAAATACAACTTAACTCAAGGAAATCTCAAGCTTTAACAGCAAATGCTGCCTTTGATAGATATTTTGAAAAAAAGATTTTTTTGTGCGAATGATATATATTTATGAAATCAATTATTACAACTACATCTGCTATTCTTAAACCAAGAACTGAAGATAGCTTTGCTATTACCTTTGCGCCCTTATCTATTGATGAAATCTATATAAAAGCCAGTGATCCAGCTAATGGTGCAGTGGTGTTAATGAGTGGGATGGTTCGTAATCAAACGGATGGTAAAGCTGTAGTTTCTCTAGAATACCAAGCATACGAGCCAATGGCGTTGCAAGTATTTTATCAAATTGGGGCTGATATTCGTGTTGACTGGCCTGATGTGAATCGGGTGGTAATTCACCATCGTGTCGGACGCTTGCAAATTGGAGAAATTAGCGTTTTAGTGGCAGTAGGTTGTCCCCATCGAGGTGAGGCGTTTGCAGCTTGCCGTTATGCTATTGATACGCTGAAACATAATGCCCCTATTTGGAAAAAGGAACATTGGTTTGATGGTTCTAGCACTTGGGTAAGTATTGGAGCTTGTGAAGAGTCAAGCGAAATCAATCATCTACCACAACATAATTTGAAGACTCGTCCACACCACAATATTAATGATTCTGTGTAGTTCTTGCTTAAACTTAGAATCGAAATATAAATCAGGGAACACTACAACTAGATAATTCAGTTTCCCTGAAAAATATGACAACAAACGATTATGAAACGGTAAGCCATTTGGACTGGCAAGAATGTCATCAACAGCTACAGCTTTTCCAGCAGCACCAGAAAATCTTGGCGAGGATTCTGGCTAGGATTCGTGCAGCTGTTAACCTAGAATCGTTGTGTTCTACTTCTTGTCAAGATATTTGTCGGCAATTGAAGATTGAGCGAGTGGCAATCTATCGTTTCAATGCTGACTGGAGTGGTAGTTTCATCAATCGTCTTGGCTTTGCAGAATCACCTTGGAATACATTAGCTGCCTTTGGGCAAGACTTAGTATGGCAAGATTCCCATTTGCAAGAAACTCAGGGAGGGCGATATCGCCACAATGAGCCGTTTGCTGTGGCAGACATTTACAAAGCTGGACACGCTCGTTGTCATATTGAAGTCTTAGAACAATTTCAGATTCAAGCATATGCGATCGCACCGATTTTTGTTGGTGCAAAGCTTTGGGGTTTACTGGCTGCCTATCAACACTCTGCCTCTCGACACTGGCATCCTAACGAAGTTGAATTTATCGCCCAAGCTGCCACCTATCTCGGTGTAGCTATGCAGCAAGCAGAAAACGTAGAACAAACTAAACAACGTACAGCAGAACTACAAGATGCTATTGCTAGACAACGAGCTTTGACGGAAGTAGTGGGGAAGATTCGCTCGTCTGTGGAGACCCAAATTATTTTAGACACTGCCTGTCAGGAACTTTGCCAACTACTGAAGCTAGAACGGACGGCGATTTATCGTTTTCATGAAGACTGGAGTGGCGAATTTGTGAGCCAGTTCGGTATGGTAGAGCCAATGCGGGATAGAATCCATCCATTTGGTAAAAATCTGATTTGGGAAGATACTCATCTACAAGAAACCAAAGGTGGACGCTATCGCAATAATGAAAGTTTTGCTGTCAATGACATTTATAAGGTTGGTCACTCACGCTGCCACATTGATATTCTAGAGCAATTTAAGATTCGGGCTTATACGATAGCACCGATTTTCATCGGTTCAAAACTGTGGGGACTGATTGCAGCTTATCAACACTCTGGATCTCGCCAATGGGCAAATTACGAAGTTGAGTTTCTGGGACAGGTGGGGGCGCAACTGGGGGTGGCAATTCAGCAAGCAGAGAATTTGTCTCAGTCCAAACAACAGGCGATCGCCCTCAAAGATGCGATCGCTAGGCAATGTGCGCTCACAGAGGTTGTCGGTAAAATTCGCTCCTCTCTAGATATTGATTTAATTCTGAAAACCACCTGTCAGGAAGTGTGCAAATTACTGCGCGTGGAGCGAGTTGGTGTTTATCGCTTCAATGAAGACTGGAGTGGCGAATTTGTCAGTCATTTCGGTATGGTGGAAGCGCAGTGGGACAGTATTAATCCCTTTGGCAAAAATCTTGTTTGGGAAGATACTCATCTACAAGAAACCAAAGGCGGACGCTACCGCAACAATGAAACTTTTGCTGTTAACGACATCTACCAAGCTGGACACTCACGCTGTCACTTAGATATTTTGCAACAGTTTAAGATTCGCGCTTATGTGTTGACCCCCATTTTTGTTGGTCGAAAGCTGTGGGGATTGCTGGCGGCTTATCAACATTCTGCACCCCGCCAATGGGATAGTGTCGAAGTGGAATTTTTGGGACAGGTTGCCAGCCAATTAGGAGTGGCATTGCAAAGTTCCGAAATGATGGCCCAAATTCAAACTCGTGCAGATGAACTGCATCAAGCGGCAGAACAACGCCGCATCTTATTTGATTTAGTCGTTAAAATTCGCGAGTCATTGGATTTAGAAACAATTTTCCAGACTACAGTCCAGGAAGTCAGGCGATCGCTACAAGCTGATCGAGTTGGTATATTCCAATTTGATTCTGATGCCGGTTTGTGCAGTGGTGAGTTTATTGCAGAAGATGTCAGACCCAATTTCGATTCTGCTCTCGCTGTCAAGGTGCAAGATTATTGTTTTGGTGAAAATTTCGCACCACAATATCGCCAAGGGCAAGTGCAAGTCATCTCTGATATCAACAGCATCGGCTCGAAAGTGCCTCATCTGGAAGTGATTGAGCGATTCCATATCACAGCCCAGATTGTTGTCCCGTTGATGGAAGGTGATAAAATGTGGGGCTTATTGTGCATTCATCAATGCACCCATCCGCGTCATTGGGAAGAAGATGAATTAGAGTTTGTGACTCAAATAGCAGCTCAACTCAGCGTAGCACTGCATCAAGCCAACTTATTCCAACAATCTAGTTTACTGGGTCAAACTCGTGAAGAAGCAAATCAACTAGCACAGGCGTTGACAGAACTACGCACTGCTCAAATGCAAATGATCCAAGCTGAAAAAATGGCTAGTTTGGGACAATTGGTGGCGGGAGTTGCTCACGAAATTAATAACCCGATTAATTTTATTCACGGTAACTTGGAACACGCTCACAAATACACACAAGATTTGCTGCGTTGCGTAGAACTTTATAGCCATTATCATCCTAATGCTGTACCTGAGATACAAGAGTTTCTCAAGCAAGCCGAAATCGAGTTTCTCTTTGACGACTTACCGAAATTATTCCAGTCTATGAAAGTTGGTACGGAGCGTGTTTGCGAAATTGTGACATCATTGCGGAACTTTTCGCGCCTAGATGAAGCAGACTTTAAAGTCGCCAACATTCATGAAGGTATTGATAGTACATTGATGATTTTGGAACATCGTTTGAAGTCTTCATCTGATCGTCCCGCTATTCATTTAAAGAAAGATTATGACCAGTTACCTCCAATAGAATGCTATCCTGGTCAACTGAATCAAGTATTTATGAATCTGCTATCTAATGCTATTGATGCTTTAGAAGAGCGTAATGCACAAGATACTCCGGAAGCAATCGCCGCTAACCCCAACGAAATCTGCATTTCTACCTCTATGCTCAATCATGATTGGATTAGCATTCGGATTGCTGATAATGGAATCGGCATGGATGAAAAGTTACTTTCTCGGTTATTTGATCCCTTTTTTACCACCAAAGTTGTCGGTAAAGGTACAGGATTAGGACTTTCTATTAGCTATCGAATCGTTACTGATAAACATAAGGGCAAGATATATTGCCAATCTGAACCAGGCAAAGCTACGGAGTTTGTTGTTGAGTTACCAATTCGTCAGACCATAGCTAAAAAACCTCTGCTTGAAGTCTAGACGTAATACAATTTAAAAAAAATTCTGATACACATAGATTTTGATTTTGCGTAGGGGTTAGCAATGCTAACCCCTACGCGTGTATTTGTATCACTATTACCCACCACCAACGATTGTCACTACTTCTAAGCGATCGCCTGATTGTATTGTGGTTTGTTCCCAAAACTGGCGATGTAAAATTTCCCCGTTATACTCCACCGCTACCAACCGGGGATTAAAACCCAACTGCTGGAGTAAATCAGGTAAAAGAATTTGAGAAACACAATTATGAGTTTCCCCATTTACTTGCAAGGTTATTTGACCAGACATAAGACTAATTTGTAATTCGTAACGATGCTCCCCCCCCGCTACGCTCTAAGCGCAGCTATGCCGCAGGCTTTACGTAATTCGTAATTAAAGGCAAAAAATAGACATCTTTTCCCAATTGGGTATCAGATGTATTTTTGTTGTCTTTAATTTTTAATTTTTAATTTTTAATTGGAGCATTCGCGTAGCGTCCCGAAGAAAAGCGACTTGACTCTTCTGGCTTCACCCGATGGAGTTGGGAGAGTAAATATTGGGTGACTAGAGTAGGTTGTTCGGCTTGCATGAGCGATCGCACTACCGCCACCCGTTCTGCTCCGCTATCAATCACATCATTGATATTATTGGGATCTATCCCGCCAATGGCGAACCAGGGAATGGTGCTATTTTGATTGGCGTAACGAACATATTCTAAACCAGCCGCCGGTTTGCCTACTTTCGTGGGAGTTTCGTAGACTGGCCCCACGCCAATATAATCTGCACCTTCAGTAATTGCCTTTTGCATTTCTTCCGCATTAGTTGTAGAACGACCGATTAAGCGTTGTGGGCCGAGTAATTGACGAGCAATAGCAATTGGCATATCTTGCTGTCCTAAATGTACCCCATCAGCATCGACTGCCAAAGCTAAATCCACTCGGTCATTCATAATAAATAAAGCCCCGTAGCTATGGCATAGTTCCCGTAGCTGAGTAGCTTGTTCTAGACGCACTGTGTCATCGGTGTCTTTATCGCGGTATTGAACTAGAGTTAATCCACCTTTGAGGGCAGCTTCTACCGTTTCGAGTAAAGTATCTGAGGGGGATGTTACCAGATATAAATGCGATCGCCACAGCAGTTGATGACGCTCGTAACCCATCAAATTAGTTTCTAGGCTGTAAACCTGATAACGCATCTGTTTAAAAGCCTTACCCATGCTGGGGTGATAAAGCTTCCCATATTCTTCCAGTACCCGCAAAGCTTCTTGGACGCGGCAAAAATTCGCCTGTAACAGAGACTTAATCCCAGAGCGTTGCTCCTCCTGGGGATGACTTAACTCAGTACCAATATCGCCTGCTGTATCTCGCGCCGACCTTAACTCCGCATTATGCCAACTAGCCACCTCTTGGCGTAGCTGCTTACATTCCCCAGCCATTGGGGAATTATTCAAGCCAAACCGACACCACTCTTCAATAATTCGTAAGCCTTCACGAGCGCGGTCTAAATTAGCATCTAAAATGCGGTAGACAACTTGCTGCATATGCCTTTGTTGGCTTTGGGCTGTGGCCATTACAACAACCCCATTATTGATGCTTTCATCGTAATAGCCAGCCTCTTTCATCGTTGCAATCTACCTCACATATTGATTTGCTCTTTGGGCATTGGGCATTGGGCATTGTATTTTTCTTCTTCCCCTGCTTCCCCTGCTTCCCCTACTTCCTTGTCTTCTGTCACCTATCACCTGTCACCTATCACCTGTATTAATTACTTTGTATTAAAAATCGCCAATTGGTCAATATAGCGGATAACATAATCGACATACTGAATATTTGAAAGTATGAAAACTTATAATTACTTCTAAGGAGTGGTGTGAAGGTGATTTCCCTCATTTTGTCGCTAAAATACCCAAAATTAAACAACTTGCGATCTCAACCATCTTTGATGGTGTTAGCAAGATATCCCATTTCTGGTCTTTCTTTATTATGCGCTATGGGTGTTATCAGCATAACGTTACTCAGCCTAGACCTTCGTAGCGTTGTTGCTCAAGTACCATCTGTATCAAATCCAATGCCCCTGGATGAAACAACAATTTCTCAGGTTAATGTCCTCTTTGTCAACCCTAGTATCGGAGATGACACAGCAGGCAATGGTAGTGAAAACGCCCCTTGGCGGACAATTACCCAAGCATTGCAAGTTGCCACGACTAACACAGTAATTAAGCTAGCTCCTGGTGTTTATACTACGGATACGGGAGAAATATTTCCCCTGATGCTTAAGTCTGGCGTTGTCATCCAAGGAGATGCGGCTAATCAGGGACAGGGGATAATAATTCAAGGCGGTGGGCAATTCCTCAGCCGCAGTTTTGGGGGACAGAACGTTACCATTGTTGGTGCTAACCAAGCTGAGTTAAAGGGGGTGACTGTCACCAACTCTAACCCCCGTGGTTACGGTTTGTGGATTGAATCAAGTAATCCGGTAATTACGGCAAATACATTTACAGGTAATACCCAGGATGGTGTTGCTGTGGCTGGTAAAGGTGCGCCAACAATTACTAAGAATTACTTTGAGCGGAATGGAGCTAATGGGATAACTATCAGTGGTACATCCCAACCCCAAATCCGAGAAAATATGTTTGTGCAAACAGGTTTCGGGATTAATATTACTCACAACGCCGCACCAGTCTTGATAGGTAATCAAATTAAAGACAATCGTGCTGGTATCATTGTCCAAGCCCAGGCGCGTCCTATTTTAAGGCAGAATTTAATTCAAAATAGTCGAGAAGATGGCTTAGTAGCGATCGCACAAGCAATGCCAGATTTAGGTAATGCTACGGAAGCAGGCGGTAATGAATTTCGTAATAACAAACGCTATGACATTAACGCTAGTGCAGCTAAACAGGTCATTGTTGCAGTTGGTAACACCATTAATAATAAACGCATCGCTGGTCAGGTAACTTTTCAGGCTCAAGCTGCTACCCCAGCCAATACTGAGCAAGTAGCGGCTAACGGTGAAATTACCTTTGCTGCTCCTGGTGTATCTGACGAGCCGACAGCGCAAAATCAAACTCAAAGTCAGTTATCACCATTAACCTCAGCTAATACACCCCTGACTTTACCCAAATACAATCAACCAATCCCTGCACCCATTCCCAGCAGAATAGCCGCTAGCAACAGCACACGTAAAACATCAATAGCCACCACTAGAAAAGTAACTCCATTACCAGCCGTACCAGCGCAGGCTGAACAGTTTAATTATGTGCAGATTGATCGCAACACCATTGAATTTGTTGCACCTCAAACAGAGAAACTAGCACCAACTTTCACGACTCAAGAACAGTCATGGCCGGCAAACCTCTCACCATCTCAACCAGAAGTTAGACAGCAACAATCAAACCCCACATTAAAAGTTACCCCTGTGCCGGTTACTGGTACTGTAGAATTTGCTGCGGTGAGGAACAATGACCTATTACCCGTTCCGAATGGCGATATTCCCCTAGGTAATACGCGGAATATGCCAAAAGTATCAGCACCACAAACTTATACAACTAGCTATGCAGGAAATTATTCATCTTCTACATCCGCAGGTGTGCGTTACCGAGTGGTAGTAGAGGCGTTAACCGACACAGAACAGGAATTAGTCAGATTTCTTGCACCTGGAGCTTTCCCCACTATTTGGCAAAGTCGCAGAGTCATGCAAGCCGGTGTGTTTAGCGATCGCAGTAACGCTGATGAAATGCTGAAAATACTGACTAACAACGGCTTAAGAACCATAGTTGAGCCATTGAATTAACAGTTTATAAGCGATCGCCCTTAGTTTTGGTAGGCGATCGCTTCTGGGATATTCACAATTTTCTCTACCCTGATCAGCAGTTCATGAGAGTTTTCACTTACCTTTTATCAAAATTTCCACAGTTTCAACTCTCACTTCACACAAATATTTTTAAAGAATTTTGATAATTTGTCCCTCTGTTTGGTATTTCTGAAAAAGTCACAACTTAGGAGTATCGCCTCTATGGCTAAAATTAAAAGTCCCGCAATCGCTGACTCTGGTGCTAAACCTCCCTATACTTTCCGTACAGGTTGGGCATTGTTGCTACTAGCTGTTAACTTTTTGGTAGCAGCCTATTACTTCCACGTTATTGACTAGTTAACGTTGGAGTAGTTAGGACTTACGCATGAAACGGCAAACTTTAAGCTTTGGTCAAGGGTACAAGGGTATAGGGGTAAAATAGGTATTCACAACCCTACAGGAAGCCTAAGAAGGCACGTCTACACTCCATTACCTCCTGATACACCCTCCCAAAACAAATAGTCTTGTTGCGTAGGTGCTGGTGGTGTTGCTCAAATCGTTCCTTTGAATAAACCCTTGGGACGAATGAGCAACACCAAAATCATGATTAATAAGGCTATACCTTGCTTATACTGTGAACCCAGCCAAGCAGTGCTGACTTCTTGAACAATACCAATGATGAAAGCTGCGGCGATCGCACCGTAAGGATTACCAATCCCTCCCAAAATTACCGAGGCGAATAAAGGCAAGATCAAAAACCACCCCATATTAGGACGCACGGCTGTAATTAATCCATACATACTGCCACCCAAAGATGTGAGCGTACCAGCAATTAACCAAGTCCACAAGACTACTTTATCAACATCAATCCCAGAGACTTTAGCTAAATCTAAATCATCAGCCACTGCTCGCATCGCCTTGCCAATTTTCGTATTTTGCAGCAGATAATGCAGTGCCAAAATTGCCACCACTGCCAAAGCTAACACCACGATTTGGTTTTGCGGTACTTTGACACCAAAAATATCTAAAGCTGGGATAATAGGTAAATCATAATTTTGATTCTTGCCACCCCAAATTAAAATAATCCCATTCCGCAGAAACAAAGCCAGCCCAATCGAGATAATAATTAGTGTTGTCGAGTTAGCACGGATTGAGCGCATCTTTGACCACAGTAATTTTTCTGATAACACCATTGCTAATACTGTTCCGCCTGCTGCCAAAATCATTGACAGCCAAATATTTAACCCTAAAGTATTTACAAATAACGTTAGATAAGCCCCTAAAGTCAAAAAATCACCGTGGGCAAAATTAGACAACCGCAAAATCCCGTAAGTAAGTGTCAGTCCGACTGCGGCTAAAGCAATAATGCTCCCCACAGCAATGCCATTGACGATAAGTTGAATAATTTGTGTATCCATAATTTAATCTAAATAAAGTCAGTTAATATTCATTAGCAATGGTTTATAGCAGATAATATTCTTGGTTGTGCAGTGATGATCGACACTATAATCTATGATTTATCGACAAAAAAGAATTGTGAGCTAATATACATAGAATCCTGTTCGCAATTTTTGCGTAATTAAAATTGTCCAACGGTCTAGTTGACCATGCAGCAGTATTCAAGCTTACCAGAACACAACTCACAGGTAGATGCCACAATCCAACAACTTCGCGCTGAGTTATGGCTAGAACGCAGCTTGAACCAGCTACAACGCCGCCTTAATGATTGCCTGCTTGTTGTTTTGACAGATGCCGCCCAAACCGATAGCCCAGAAGCAGAAATGTGGCAAACTGTGGCGCAGGAAATCAGCATGGCTTTAAACAGTAGGGGGGTAGCCATTGCTCTATGCCAACCGCAAGAAACGGTTGGTAAAGTTTACTATATTTCTTGCCCCACATCTGTTGATTCCCCAGCCCCAGTTTTGGAATTGAAGCTGAAAAATGGCAAAACACGGCCATTGGAATTGCAAGCAGAAATTCAAGTGAAAGATTTACATAATTTAGAAAGCCAAAAACCGCCTCAAGCTTGGCGATTGCACGATGAATATAGTGGGGTGATGGGATGGTTACTCATAGCTACTAGTAAACCCAACTCTCATCCCACAAAACTGACAGATGCACAAGTGCAACTAACTTCGCAATTCATGAGCAAGGCAGCAGAGCATTGTGTTCAAGCATTAGTTCAATTTAAACATATACAATTTTTACAGCAGCGATCGCAGCATTTTGTAGACTTTAATCAAGAACTGAAGCGGACAAATCAACTCAAGAACCAGTTCTTAGCTAACACCAGCCACGAAATCCGGACACCACTCAGTTCGATTATTGGTTTTACCCACCTGCTTTTAACTCAAGGCTATGATCCCACTAGAGAACGTCAACGTGAGTATTTAAACATCATTCAGTCCAGTGGTAAACACCTCCTAGCTTTGATTAACGACATTTTGGATTTGTCCAAAATTGAAGCTAACCAACTAGAAGTGCAATGGGAAAAAGTCGATATACCAGAATTGTCTCGTAATGTCCTCACACTAATCAAAGAGAAAGCCAATAATAAGGGGTTGAAATTGTCTTTGGAAATAGATCCTCAAGTCACAACCCTAGTCGTAGATCCCTTACGACTCAAGCAAATGCTCTTGAATTTGCTGTTTAACGCTTTAAAGTTTACCAATAAAGGCACAGTGGGTTTAAAGGTGACACAGCAAGATTCACTAGTGCATTTTACGGTGTGGGATACAGGTACTGGCATATCCAAAGAACATCAAACACTACTGTTTCAACCTTATTTCCAAATTCCCAATTCCTCCCCTAGCCAAAATGAAGGTACTGGTTTAGGTTTAGCCGTAACGCAAAAACTGGCAGAAATTCATCATGGTTATGTGGAGGTGGAATCAGTAGTTAATTCTGGTTCTCGTTTTACTATTGTTTTACCCCTAAAGCCTATAGAAGCAGTTTTATCTACAGAAATCGAGGAGAATGAACAAGCCACATCCTCACAGCCTTTCCCAATCACTTCCATCACTTCCAACGAGATTTTACTGGTGGAAAATGATTTACCTAATGGGAAACTGATGCAAATTCATCTCAGTAAGTTAGGTTATCAAGTAACTTGGGTGAAGAACGAAGTAGAAATGTGGGACGCACTCACCCACAAACAACCATTTGTTATCTTAATGGATATACGCTTACCCAATAGCTGTGGTATTGATTTGGTACAGCAGTTACGAGAAAAACCAGAATATCAGCAGATACCCATCATTGCCCAAACGGCAATGTCCATGAAAGGCGATCGCGAAATTTGTCTCACAGCCGGATTTAATGAATATATTTCTAAACCCCTTGATTTATCTCTTTTGGCTGATTTAGTAGCTAAGTATAGTTTAGGGGACAGGGGACAGGGGACAGGGGACAGGGGACAGGGGACAGGGGACAGGGGACAGGGTAGATTGTACCCCAATGCCTAATGACTATTGACTATTGACAATTAACATGATGCTGACAGAAAAACTAGAGAAACTAAAATTATTATTTGCAGAGATGGAACAGGCTTTGATTGCCTACTCTGGGGGTGTTGATAGCACTTTGGTAGCTAAGATTGCTTATGACGTTTTAGGCGATCGCGCTTTGGCTGTGACGGCTGTTTCACCTTCTCTGCTACCAGAAGAACTGGAGGATGCTGAAATTCAAGCCGCAACTATTGGGATTGCTCACAAGATTATCCAGACTCATGAGATGGAAAATCCCAATTACACCGCTAACCCCGTTAACCGTTGTTATTTTTGCAAGAGTGAACTGCACGACAACCTCAAACCTTTGGCTTTAGAGTTAGGTTATCCCTATGTAATCGATGGCGTGAATGCTGATGATTTGCATGATTATCGCCCAGGGATTCAAGCCGCTAAAGAACGAGGTGCGCGATCGCCTTTAGCTGAATTTGGTGTGACTAAGTTAGAAGTCCGCCAACTTTCCCAGCAGCTTGGTTTACCTTGGTGGGATAAACCAGCCCAACCTTGTCTCAGTTCCCGTTTTCCTTACGGCGAGGAGATTACTGTAGCCAAGTTACAACGCGTCGGTAGAGCCGAAATTTACCTGCGAAAGCTAGGTTGGCAAAATTTGCGCGTCCGTTCCGAAAGTGACACAGCACGCATTGAATTACCACCAGAAAAAATCAAAGATTTTGTCATGTTGACAGACTTACAATCTGTAGTAACTACATTTCAAAACTTGGGTTTTATCTACGTCACCCTAGATTTAGAAGGTTATCGCAGTGGTAAGCTAAACCAAGTCCTTAAGACAGTGCTGAGTAGTGAGTAGTGAGTAATGAGTAATGAGTAGTGAAGTGAGTGGGTGGGCATTGTATTTTTCTCCCCCTGCTTCCCCTGTCACCTATCACCTATCACCTATCACCTATCACCTAGATAATCTCCGCCTCCACAGAGACTAAAATACAACCATTAATCTTCCAGGTATCATCCGGTTGTTTTTCCATAAAATACAACGCTCGTAGGGGCATACCATCAGGTGCTAGTAGTAAAACTGGCTGAGTAATATTGTCTTGAATAGTAGTAATTTTCTCAAAAAATACCGAGCGAGGACGGTAAACAGCCGGATAACTTAAGCTCACCATCTGCATAAAATGGTCTGGGGTTTGGAATTGCTCTTTGATTCCAGGACTAGCAAGAGCGAAAGCAGCTTGAGCATCATCTTTTTGGAATGCGTCTAGTTGGCTTTCTATAACAGCGCGTATAGCAATAAAATCTTTATCGGTAGCTTCCATAAATCTGCTGGCGATCGCCTAGTAGTAGTATGCTCAATTTCTAGTTTGAGAAAGTTTGAATTCTACTTGCTGGAGAGCAAATCGCCAAATATCATAACCATCGGGTGACAGATGTATTCCATCTGTGGTTAAATCTGAACGCAAATTGCCATCAGCATCTGTAAACCAATTATGAATATTTAAGTAATTAACTCCTTCTTGTTTGGCAATCTGAGCAATTCTGGTGTTGAGATGACGAATACGGCTATTAGAAATTGTGGCTACATGAGCTGGTAGGATGGATTGAACAAAGATTTGCGCTTTGGGGTGATTTTTCCGTAAGCTACGCATCATCCGGCGGTGATTTCGCAAGATGGTTTCGTCACTCGTACCTTTTCTTAAGTCATTAATCCCAGCCATGATGTAGATTGCATCAGGACGGGTTTGTGCAAAGCTGGCTAATCGTGTCGCGATACCACCAGATGTATCTCCAGATATGCCCTGATTCAGCCATAATTTACCCGTAGGCAGGTTTTGTCTAGGAAACCACAGACTTAAGGAATCACCAACTAAGATACTAAGACGGTTTTTACCTTGACCTTGGGCGATCGCTTTTGCTTCTAAAGCTAATAAACTTTTCCAGTCTTCATAAGTCAGTTGCTGTTTTCCCCTTGACTCCCCTAATCCTTGGAAGTTATCAATATCTGCACGGGTGTAAATCTGACCTGTTTTTAGTGCTGCTAATCTTTGATAGTACAGTTGATTGCCAGAAGTTAGTAGCGCATCTGTCGGCTGATTACTAGGATTGAATAATGACTCTATTGATATTGGTACTTCTTGATTGGTAAATTGCGGTGAGGTAACATCCCCAGTAGAAAATTTTTTTTCATTCGCCCTTGGTTCTGAAGCCTCTGAAGATGCTAAAAGTTGGCTACTTAATTCTGGTAAAAAAAGGTTAAGCCGCTCTAGAAAAAACTTTTTCTCTAATGGAGGGTGTAGATTTTCTCCAGGCTGCGACACTTGGCTACTAAATTCTGGTGTTGATATGTCACGCTTGAGGAGATGTTTGTCATCTGCTATTGTCTGCGAGTCTTGTTTTGCATTCCACTGAGAGCTATGCTTTTCTGGCAATAAAATTGACATCTCTGGAATAGCTGATGCTGGTATTGCCAATCCTGTTAACAAGCCTGCTGCCAACAGATAAGAATCCCTCATCGCGTTTTTCTCCTCTAATTACTGCTTTTCCTGTTGACAGCGTTAGTTGTCCGTATTCAGGAAAATTTACGGTGGTTAAAATATCATTCTTATGTACAACGTATATTTCTGTAAACTGGGTTAACAATATTATCTTTGACAATTTACAAATTCTTTAAAGCATATCTTTCTCTAGTATATGAACGAGATAGGCATAGGGGACAGGGGACAGGGGTCACGTAAGAAGAGATTATGAGGTATGCTGAATTTTCTGAAAAATTAAATAGGAGTCCCATATATTAGATTAAGGAAATGGTATTGATAGCAATCAATAGCAGTATAAATACTTGCCATAATATTTTTTAGAATAATTACTGTTTTTTAAGTATTAAATGTTACTATGTACTGTTTTTTCTACATTAAAACATTTATTTATGTGTTCTGATACATTTAAATTCAATTCTATTTATGAATAAGCTAGTAAGAAGTGCTAAAATTTAGGCGAAGTAACTGATTTTTCCCTGTAATTTTGTGGCTAGAGCTAGTACAGCAATTGGAGTCAGTCCAATCATTAAAGAAACGGTGCAAAAACAAGCACATTCGACCCGTTTAACGCTAAAAGAGGTAATTCTCATGGGAATGTTAGCGATAGATAAGCTTGATGATCAAAGTCGTCAAGAATTAGCAGATCAAGTTCATCAGATGCAAGTAAATGGTGAAATCTGAATCTGCTTTTTAGAGTTAATAGTCTAAATTTCACAGTCAATCAACTCTATTTCCTAGTGACTATTAACTAATCATCAAATCGATAACGACTTCCCATAACATAATCCTCATTAATTTCACATGAAATCCATCGACGCTGCAAAGTTTCAGCAACAAAACCAGTAGTGTTAGAACCTGCAAAGGGATCTAGGACTATATCACCTTCATCAGTCAAAAACTTGATGAAGAATTCAGCGAATCCTTGCGGGAATCTTGCTGGATGAGGTCTAATCCCGGCTGCTTTGCAGCGTCGTAAATAAGCACTGTTAGATTCAGTGTTCGCAATTTCTAGCAAATTTGGCGGAATTGCGCCTTGGTTATCTTTTTGAAATTTATCAGAAATATCATGTCCACTAGGACGAATTTGAGGTTTATAGCCATTTTTTAGTAAGCGTTTCATACTCTGGCTATATGGCTTTAAGATTTTTCTATTATCTGCTTTGGGGTTGGGTATTTTTGACAACCACCAAACTATGTTTACTGCATCTTTGACACGAATTCTTCTGATTGTCACCCATTCGGCTGGGGTAGGTAGTCGTGCTGGATTATAATGATATAATTCTTGCGCCAGAAAAAAGCCGACTTCTTTGCAGAGTTTGACTAATAGTTCATACTGGTAGATACTCCGTACAGGATTACCAGGAAGATAAGCACCGCCTAAATCTAAAACAAATGAGCCATTTTCCGCTAAGACTCTTTTAAATTCGTAGGCGAAGGGTAAAAACCACTCGATATATTTTTCTGAACTTTCGTTACCGTATTCTTTTTTGCGCGTTAAAGCAAATGGTGGTGAAGTCAGGATTAAGTTAACACTGTTGTCTGGGATGCTGGTAATAATCTCCAGACTGTCACCTAAGTATGCTTTTCCGTGCTGTTGCGTGTAATAAGGTGTAAGGTTGATGATTGTTGTGGTTATTGTTGGCTGTGAGGTGAAGCAGAGTTTAAAGAGTCTTTATGGCTGAAGGACTACCACTTTTTGTAAGGTAAAAATTTACCGGACATTGTGATTTTAACGCGATCGCCTTTGGGGTCTACTTCTTTCTCCACATCTAAGGTAAAGTCAATCGCACTCATAATTCCATCGCCAAACTTTTCTTGAATGACTTCCTTAATTGGAAAGCCGTAGACCTGCATAATCTCATAGAAGCGGTAAATCAGTGGATCAGTAGGAACAACAGGCCCCAAACCCTTGACTGGGTATGCAGTCAAATCTTGAATATAGATAGGGGCTAAATCTAATGTGTCTACCAATAACCTAGCCTCTTCCTCAGAAGCACTAGCTTGACGGTAGAATACAGCAGCAATCCATACTTCATCCCGTCCGAGAATTTTTTCTAAATCTGCAAAACTGAGTCCTTTCTCTTTCTTCGCTTCGAGTAAAATTTCCGTAATTTCGGGGAGAGACATCTGATTGAGTGAATTAACTTTGCCAGAAGAAATTTTACCATCTTATCCGGTTGGGAGAAAAGCAGATTCGCAAAAGGGCGCGAGTGTCAATTCTCCCAATGATCCTATTGGTAGTTAAGCATGAGATTTTGGCAGTTGAGCAAACTTTTCTGAATATATTGTGACTGTCAAATCTTGATCTTCACGATTAGCGAGCGATCGCTTCACGTCACCCAGGTAAAGTGGTATAGAAAGACCTGGTTCTGGGTGGATAATGGTACGCGCCCGAACTGTTAGCTGATTATCTCCCTGTCTACCCGAACGACCAAAAGAATAGAGGTTACTCGCAGCTTGAAGTAGTGTAGCTTCTACTTCGTCAGGTGAAAGCTGGGGTGATATGGCGATTACTGCTTGGTTTGAACCATTATCATAAACTAGGGTGTATTTGGCTGCACCTGGAATAACGGTACGACTCAAAGGTACTATTGACAGCGAAAATAAACCAACAGTCAGCACCAACATAAAGCCAGTTATACCTACTAGCCGAAAGCGGATACCCCATTTAAACAGAAAAGCCAGTATTGCCAAAACAGCAAATACCAGCGTGGCAATACCCGACCATTGAGTATATTGAAGAAATTCAGCTGTTGTAAGCATACAAATTGGCTACTTGGGTGTTTTACCGTTCATGATTGACACACCTATTTTACCGATAGACGCTACACTACGTTATCTACTGTTGGCAGACAAATTTCTTTCTCTGGGTTTTTGGGTTAAAAAGGTAATTTTTTCACCACGGAGACACAGAGACACAGAGAAGAAATTAGTCTTCTCTACTAAAATTAGTATCCCTGCTACTTTTTCAATTTTGTCGGCAAGTAATTGATTGATTCCCTGCATCAGAGATAGAAACATTTATCCAAAAGTCTGCCGGACATTTTTCCAGGGAATTATCTATTCTAATTTGAATATCTTCTGCTAGTTGGCAACGCCGAAATTGACCTTTTTCATCAAAATATATATAACTTTGGGCTTTACATGGGAAAATAGATATTCCTGAAGCTGAAGATAGTTGTAATGTTGTATTTTGGCTAATAAGACAGGTATGTAAAGAACCATTAGCATAATGATTAATAGTACCATTCTCACAGCTAATGGCAGCTTTAGCTGGTGGAGAAATAGCAAAATTCAGCCCAAATATGCTTAATATTAGAAAGTTTGAATAGAGGATTTTCATGGAAGTAGATGCCGATTCATTAACAAAAAATAGACATAAAAAATGGCATCTTAAAAAAGATGCCCGTTATGCAGGAAAAACCCCAAAAGGCTTTCCCTACACCTTCCCAACAATCAGCAACAGTGACTAATTTATGTTAGCCACACTCACAGTCACAAACGTGAATGTAATCATCTTATTAACTACAACCTATGAATAACCGCAGTGTAACCACGGAAAATTAACTGCGGTGATTAATTTATTTAGTAGTTAAACTTACTACTTAGTTAATCTAGATTGCTTGTCAGTTTATGATGAGCTTGATTGGAGTGATATACAGTGCCGCAAATAGCTGCCATCAATAACCAGGAGATGGTATTTAATCTAAAGTCAAACAGAGTAACATCAACAGTGTTAAATAGCAACCATTCCACAAAAATTACAAGATAACTAAAAAAGATTAATCTATTTTCTAAAGCTAGAAGATGAGATTTTTGTAAAAGTTGGATACCTGTAAACAATATCCAACCCAGCAAGCCAAAAAATAATAAAGTGCTTGGTAATCCAGTTTCCGCAGATAGCATCAAAAACAAATTATGGGGATGACCCAAATCAATGTTCATGTGGGCTTTATAGAGGGCTGTAAAATTACGCAATCCCCATCCTGTCCAGGGATCTTGCTGAGTCAAAGACCAGGCAAACTCCCATTGGGTTTTTCGCATTAAGGCGACTGGTCTATCTGGATATAAATTATCGTTTAACCTTGCCCAAAAGAAGGCAGGAACGATGCGGCGGAAGATTTGAGCTATGGGGTTAGGAGCAAAAGCTGCCAACAAAACACTAGCAACGACTCCAGACACAGCAACTACCAGCAACCGCCAACCTTGATAAAGTGCAAAAGCTAAACAGGCAATAATTGCGATCGCCCATCCATTGCGCGAGTTAGTCAAAATTAAGGCGGCGAAGTCGGCAATTAGAATGATAGGGAGTAGGGAGTAGAAATTAGGGAGTGAGGATTTATGTTTATTCCTGATACCCAGTCCCCGTTCCAGCCACAAACCTAATCCTAGGGTAAAGACAATTGCTAAATATGCCGCAAAAAGATTGGCGTGCATGAAAATAGCTGACATTCGGCCTGGGGGAATTCCGCCGGGTGCGATCGCTACATCGACTAAAACCCACAAAACCTGTAACTGTAATGTCCAGCCAAAAAACAACTGTCCAAAACCCATAATTACAACTGGTACAGAACCAATCACAAAAATCTCAGCTATGCGTCTTAATTGAGCGATGCTTTGAATTAGTGCGGTCAAACCAGAAAATAGCCATAAAAATGGCAATAAATTAAATAAGCCGACAAAAGCGGCCGTTTTATCTAGGGCAAAACTAGCAGATATAAACAATAAGACACTAAATACACCAAACCCACGATTAATGGGAATGCGAATAATCGTGCGGTATTGCTTAATCCAAGTAAGCAGTGAGGCCACAGCTATAGCCACAAATCCCAAAAATGGACTTAGTGGGAATATTAGTAGACCGATTTGCAGGCAATTCCAAGGTAACTGCAAATTCGGGTTGGGGTGATAAACAGCTGACTTCAAGCTATCTCCCAACATTCGCTACGGGTGAGACGAATTTGTGCCAAAGCAAACACAGTGGGGATGATCCGACCGTAATTAGTCGTAATCATTCTCCAACCTAAGTCTGCAAAAAACCATGCCCACATCATTGGCCCCACGACGGAGAATATACCGCGAACGGCTGTATATCGAGCTGCACTCAAGGTCATACCTCGCCGCGCCATTTGTAAAGTCACATAACTTTGAAACTGTGTTTTTGCTGCTTGAGAGCCTGCAACTACAGCATTTTTGGCTACTTCATATGTTGCAAAGTGGAGAGCAAATTGACGGGCAATTTGTTGTAAAAGCAATGGTTTAACGATGGATGTGACAGCCAAGGCACTACCACCCTTAAACAATAAGCTCAAGGGGTCATGTTGTAATAAAGGTGGTAAGGGTTCTGTCATATCTGACTTCACCATCTGATTCTGCAATTGAAAAGTCAATTTTTGCTTTTCATTTTCTGGTAATTTTTTCCAAACTTGTCCCAGCAGATACAAAAATACTTCTGCTTCTAAATCAATGGTTGTTAAATCTTGAGAATAGGGAATTTTTAAATACTTACAGACTTGAATCAGTGCTTGACGATAAGTCATCTGGTCTGTTTGTCCCCGTAAGACCGTCATCCCATCGGCGGCTAAAAAGCGAAAACGGCTTTCTAATGAGTCTAGCCAAGCTTGGTGGTTCTGGCTTTGGACTTCGATGGGTTCAGGCGTATGAACATAATCTAAAGGATTAAACTTACGGCTAAACAGAATTGCGGTTAAATCTTGCAATTCATCTTCGGTTGCTAACTCTAACGCCGCCCTCAGCTCATCCAATTTCCCTTCCTCCTTTTCATACAGCGTATCTGTAACCTATTCTACTATTAGCTTTTGGTAGTCAATAGTAGTTTTTTGTACAAGTGCTAATGACTTCTGCTGACAAATTAGGCATATTTTAACGGTAAATCTCTTTATACTCGCAAACTAAACCTAGATTTTTCTAACTTCTTGCATAAATTTTTCACCTCAATCTGATAAATCAACAGGGTTCACATTTAATCACCACATCAAACCCTCAAGTGTGATGAAAAACACTTAACTGTTGTTCTAACTTCAATCCAAATCGAGGTAAATTTATGTTAGTTTCTACTTTTGAGCTTCTCGTTAAACCGCAGTTTCCGAAAGCAGCAAACCTGCCAGTACAAGTACCACCAAGTTTAAAGGCTGATATTGAAAAACTCAGCCGCACTGTAATTCAGGGTTATTTTTTAACTTTGAGCAATCTCAATGCCTTTGAGGTAACTGTGTCCCTTGTATTCACAATAGTTTCTAATCCTCCTGTGAATATTAAGGAACTCGTTGCTTTCCTGGATGTAGATGAGACTAATATGCTGGCTGAACTTGAGCCTGATCTTGCTCCTAACAAAATCAGATTCACAAGAACGATTAAACCTGGTGATACTGGGTTATTTCTGCTGCAACCAAACATCCTCAAGGAAGGATTATTGGCAAAGGCAAATTTTGAAGTGCGGGGATATGTAGAGGTATTTATCTCTTCACTTTCCACTGGATATAATTCTGCTAAATTGCTATTGACTCCTGAGCATAGAGGCACATTCTACAAGAGTTTAGACGTAGATGGTGCTAAAGTTCAACTAGATCAAATAGCATATTCTCTGCCTACAGCTCATGGTGGTTCTTTGTTTGAGCTTAGTTTCCACTAGAGCTTGAACAATCATACCAATTCTATAAATCCAAGCGCAAAACCTTTAATGGTTTTGATTTGGTGAATTTTTAAGCAAAATTGGTGTAATTGATCAATCTAATATCCCCGTTTGCTGCAACGCACTATTGATATTGGTGCGTTGCTTTATGCTTCCACACAATCTAAAAGTTTAATATTGTCTAGTAGTCTTTCAAAATTTTTAATTTTTAATTTTTAATTCGGAGCAAAGCGACGTGACTGATGTTGTAGTGATTGGTGCGGGTATGTCAGGGTTAATCTGCGCCCAGCAGCTAAGTCGAGCCGGATATTCGGTGGTGGTTGTGGACAAGTCTCGTGGTTTAGGAGGAAGACTCGCTACTCGTCGGTTATATGAAACTAGAGCAGATCATGGGGCTTGTTATCTCAATCCCAAAGGTGAATTATTTACCAGTCTCGTAGATTTATTATGCGATCGCCATATCTTAGAAGTCTGGACAGATACAGTTTACGAGTTCACTACAGATACTGGTGTATCTGCACCCCAAAATCGTAGTCCTCGTTATGTTGCGCCTGCGGGGATGAGTGCGATCGCTAAATTTCTGGCTCAAGATTTAAATATCTTGCTCAATCAGCGTGTTACAGCTATTAACCCCACCAATGAGAACCATTGGCGGATCACTCTTGAATCCAGCCGAGAGGAATTAACAGCTAAAGCTTTAGTAATTGCTATTCCTGCACCCCAAGCTTTGATGCTGCTAGCACCATTGGGTGAGAGTATTTTGAATCAAAAATTTCTGGAAAATTTAAGTTTGGTAGAGTTTTATCCATCTATTAGTGTAATGACTGGCTATCCTGCTACATCACAACCGCTACCAGATTGGAAAGCCATCAGCTTTATAGATGATGCTGTTTTGGGATGGATTGGTTTAGATAGCAGCAAACGTCATCAATCTCCACAAGCTGTATTTGTGGTGCAAAGTAGTGCCAGTTTTGCTCAACAGCATCTAGAATCATCGGACTTACAACCTATAGGAAAACAGATGTTGGAATATGCAGCCACAATATTAAAACTTCCTTGGCTGCATACCCCTGAATGGATGCAGGTTCATCGTTGGCGTTATGCCTTTCCTAGTATTCCTTGGCCAGAAAAAGTCCTCAAAGCTGAGTCTGCTTTGCCTTTAATCTGCTGTGGAGATTGGTGCGGTGGCAATCTTGCAGAAGGTGCGATGCTGTCTGGACTTGGCGCATCTCAGGAAATTAACCAGTATTTAGAAAATTTAACCCTACCAGATATGAACTTTTTCAAAGATTTTACTTAATTATTACATCTATCGTTAGACTGGTTGCTCGATATAGTAAGTCTCATCATTGTGACTTACTAATTTTTTTTAAGCCTAATAATGATGTTTGACAAAATCCATAGATGATATTGCCAAGTTTATATGCAGATGTTGATCCTGATTTCACATAAAGAATATTCATAATTATCAGGGGTCTACTTTCACTATTAGTTCACAGTCATTAATGTTTTTACTCCGTTTTTATATTGATCCCCAACTATTTATAATTAGTTTTATGTAGATTTTTATTAAAATCTCATAAATTTGAAAAAATTAAAATATAAATGTGAAATATCAGTACATTACTTGGTTGATTAGATTGTTTGATCAGTAGTTATGCTGTCAAAATTATCAAATTCCTAAAAAAACAGTAGAGCCAGGTACGTGGTATTCTACTCAAATAAAAAGTTCGTTTACGGTCGGAATCTCAGTAGCTAGCAGTAAAAGTTGGCTATTAAGATAGTTGATTGCCTGCACCTATTACGTGAATGAAAAGATAAAAAAGGAGTTAAAAACTTATGAAAACAGTAGTCAATTTAACACAGCAATCAGTCCTAGGAGAGATTGAAAATGTTTTGGATACATATTCATATCATCCTTATCAACAAGCGTTTGCAATTCCTGATTTACGACAAGAGTTAATTGCTTTTGTCTTGAACCGAATTCCCTGCTTTTATAGTGCAGTATCTGAATTACAACTAATACCGTCAAGTTGCAATCAAGAAAGTCAGGTTAATCAAAAGTTACCTCGCAGTGCTTTAGAACAGCAACTACACGTCCAAAATTTGATTCACCAAGGCATTTACGCTATCTTTCAAGAAAAATCCGCTTGGATTGGCGATCGCCTTTGCAAATCAGTTGAGCCTAGCTGTGAACCATCTCACTGGTTTGGTTAATACTGAGCAAAAAAGTGGGACATGGATGCAAAATTTAATTTTTTTGAAGGGTAATAGCATCCATCAGGTTTTTTAGATAAGCTCTTGCCAAGAATAAACTAGGTAGATAATTCGTGGCAAGGGCTTAAGAATAAGTATGAAATAATAGCTGATTTAAGTAGATGCGATTGCCTACGGCACTGGCAAAGCCAATCACCTATAGTGGTGCGGAGCATCGCTGCTCATTTAATTCCTGATGTCAAAAATGATTATCGCCTGACTCTAGATTTGATGTATCTGAAGCTATAAAATAGGCGATCGTCTACACTCTAAGAAGTGAAAAGATGATAAAACTATTTATCCTAGCTGATGACGTTCTTCTTCTACAAAGAATGTTTCAATGTTTTCAAATAAAGAACGTTCTTGTTCTTCGTATTCTGGTTGCATCATTTCTACAACGTAGATAAGTTCACCACGGGCTTGATCCGGTGTTCTTCCCCAGGTATGACAATTACATATTGATGGTAGATGAGTAGCAGTATATGTGCCATGATCGCCGGGACGGGTTGTAGTGGTGTAGTCTTGCTGCGGCTTCATAGAAATAGTGTGAGGTTTAAATTACATATTCAGTGTATAAGCAAAATCCCCAAATTAGGAAAAATCAGGTGCGACAAGTATAAAACGAAATCGTACTGTGACAATTTATATCAAAGCTGGATCATGAATCAAAATATCAACTATCAAGATTCTGCATTAAAAGGTCTGAAGATTGTTAATAGAGAACTCCTAAATGCTTGGGTAATTGCGCGTTTACTACCTGATATGCGAAGGTTGACTGTTGCTAGCTTCCGCAGTCGTTCTCATGCAGAAGTTTATTTGCGAAATTTGCGTCAACTCATCCCTGATGCTCACTTTGTGGTGGTTTTTGATTGTCAACACGACGAAACTGCGATTTAAGTTATGTAAAGCGATGGCGTAACCTCTCATAGAGATGACAGTTACGCCATCGCCCTCATATATAGATATCTCTTTACCCTGCGATAACTCTACAATATAGGCAGTTGCTATTATCGCCTCACTACATTTACGCTGATGAACAATAAGAGCAAGCCAGACTGGGCTGGTGAAAGTTTACTCTCCAATTTCGTTAATTTATTAATTCAGACCAAACCAATTTACGGTGTAATGAAACACCAAGCAAGGCAAGTCCTGATCAAAACGGCTGAAAAAAATGGGATTCCCTGGCGTAAAAATTATGAGGCACTCAAAGCATCGGTAGGACAACAACTGTTAGCAGCAGTGACGAACCCGCGTGTTGTATATCCCGACTATTACAAAGTTCCTTTTCATGCTTACTCTGAGGGCAATCTGTGTTGGGAAGCTGCTTTTGAAACGGAATCAGCTACCTATGCGATGGCGTTGCGGGTATGGCCACAAGAAAACCTGACTTGGCAAGATGCCCATGCTAGACTCAGAGGCACTTTTCATGATGCTTTGGGGACATACGCACCTCAACCAGTCCAAGATATTTTAGATATGGGCTGTTCTGTCGGCGTATCTACCTTGGCTCTACACCGTTATTATCAAAGCCGGGAAAGATATCCAGTTCGTACAGTGGGTTTAGATTTGTCCCCTCATATGTTGGCTGTAGCTAGAACTAGAGATGTTAATAGTGAGATAGCCGAGTGGATTCATGGTAGGGCAGAAAATACGGGTTTACCAGATAACTCCTTTGATTTGGTAACTCTCCAGTTTGTCACCCATGAACTCCCCAGTTACGCCAGCCGGGAAATCTTCGCGGAGGCTAGAAGGTTACTTAGACCTGGTGGTTATATTGCCTTGGTAGATAATAACCCGCGATCGCCTGTCATCCAAAATCTACCCCCTGTCTTGTTCACTCTCATGAAAAGCACTGAGCCTTGGAGTGACCAATATTACGTCTTTGATATTGAGGCAGCACTGCAAGAAGTAGGTTTCCTAGAACCTGTGACAGTTCCCAGTGACCCCCGCCACCGGACAATTATTTCTAGGAAGCCGCAGTTTTAACTCGGCCAGGTGATTATAAATCGCGCGCCACTTGCTATAAGTCGGAAACCCGCCCAAAGCAGTGGCTTGGCTACACAGACGAAATCTGCCGACCCAGGTTTAAAAACCTGAAATTTCTGTTAGTCCGCGCAGGCGGACTTTTCTACAGGACGCTACGCGAATGTCTGTTTAGTAGCGAATTATATTCTGCCCAAAACTTTTAAAACTATCCGACAGGGCATTTGAAAAATCTACCGCACTCTTGAAATAAATCTCCGGCTTCTCTACCAATCCCAAATCAATCACTTCAGCTAACTTTTGTGGCATACTTGCATTACATTGACGAAACAGATATTCAGTTGATTAATTTGATTGCAACCAATTAAGTAAATCCGTCGTGTTAGTAAAATCTAACAAAGCTTCACTAAGGTTTTCTAATTGGTTTACAGAAAGAGCTTGGACACGCTCTTGTAGCTCTAGTGAAATTTCACCAACTCGTTTTTTGAGTAGTTTTAAAATAATCGCCTGTTCACCTTCTTGTCTTCCTTCTTCTTTCCCTTCTTCTCTTCCGCGCTCATAACCAATGCGTTCAGCTGAGGTGATATATCTCATAGTCCGCTCCTGCTCCAATTGTTTAACTTCTTCCCAAAATTGATTTTCTAATACTTTTGGTAATATCATAACCCAATCAATAAATCGGTAGAGGTTACGAATATTCTGTTCTTGTAAGCCTAAATCGTACAACCTGCGAATCAATCTGAATTTCCAGATTTTGCGTTCTTCTGGTGATGAGCGAGTCTGCTGGGTTTTCAAATGCGCCATCACTACTGTCGCAAAAGGATTATTGTTATTTTCTAACTCTTGAAAGCGATTTTCGTAATCTAAAAGTTTAACAATGCCAAATTCAAAATTTAAGCGAGTATGGGGATAATTGTAACTGTAATTACTCGGTCTCCATTCGCGGTTAGTGTCGCACAGTATTGCTAAACTAATGGCTGGTTTATCAAATCTGTCGAAGATGCGAAATTTGTAAGTGAACATCCGCTTACTGAAGTTATCTTCTTTTTGGGCTTGAATCTCAACGTGGATTAATAACCATAGTTCTTCGCCTTGGATTTGCTAAACTTTGACTAATTGATCAGCATATCGCTTTCCTTGTTCGGCTTCACGGGCGATTTGTTGAAATTCTGTGTTGAGAAATTCGTGGGGACGTTCCCAGTCGATTAATGCAGCCGTTTCCGGGAAGAAGAATTGCATGGCTTGGGGAAAATATGCTTCGAGAATTTCTTTCCACGGACTATCAAAATCTGCGCGTTCATTAGTATTTATCATTTGTTCTTGGTAGATGATATCTGACAGAAAATTAGGTTTAGTGAGCATCAGAAACTAAACCTACTGCTAAGGTATATATGGTGAAATAGCAAATGCGATTACCAAAATAACAATTTTGTGCGTCAGTATGAATATTCTCGTTGTGTAATCAGGTTTTCTCGCACTGACGCACCCTACATTAAAAAGGATAGGATGGGGAAAAGCTAAAGATTTGTGCTATCAATAACAGTTTTGATTAATCATGACTACTCTGCAAGTTGCTTCTTCCCTGACTACGATCGCCCAACAAACTCGCCAAGCTGCTAGTAAACTGGCTATTCTCTCGACTGAAGCAAAAAATCAAGCGATCTCCTCCATTGCCCAAGCTTTAGAATCGGCAAAAGATGAGATTGTGTCTGCAAACATTGCTGATTGTGAAGCGGCGACGGCTGCGGGTATCGCCAAACCCCTATATAAAAGGTTGCAGTTGGATGAACATAAGTTAAGAGATGCGATCGCTGGGGTGCGAGATGTTGGTAAGCTAGCTGATCCTGTGGGACAGGTGCAGATTCACCGAGAACTCGATACTGGCTTGGTTCTCAAGCGGGTAACTTGTCCTTTGGGTGTGTTGGGGATTATTTTTGAAGCGCGTCCAGAGGCGGCGATTCAAATTGTCTCTTTGGCGATTAAATCAGGTAATGGTGTCATTCTTAAATGTGGTAAGGAAGCTGTACGTTCTTGTGAGGCGATAGTCAAGGCAATTAAACAAGGTTTATTGCAAACAGACGTTAGTCCTGATGTGGTGCAATTACTCACAACTAGAGAAGAAACTTTAGAACTTTTAAAATTAGATAAATATGTAGATTTAATTATTCCTAGAGGTTCTAATTCTTTTGTCAGGTTTGTACAAGAAAATACTCGCATTCCTGTACTTGGTCATGCTGATGGGATGTGTCATCTGTATGTAGATAAAGCAGCCGATATGAAGAAAGCTGTGCAGATTGCTGTTGATGCCAAAATCCAATATGCTGCTGCTTGTAATGCGATTGAAACGATGTTAGTACATCAAGCGATCGCACCGGAATTTCTGCCGAAAGTCGCAGCAGCATTGCAAGCAGTTGATGTGGAGTTACGCGGTGATGAAGGTACGTTGAAAATCTTACCTGATATTACGCCTGCCATTGATGCCGATTGGGAAACAGAATACAGTGATTTGATTTTGGCGGTAAAGATAGTAGACTCTTTAGAAACTGCGATCGCTCATATTAACGAATATGGTTCTCGTCATACTGATGCGATCGTCACGGAAGATTTAGCGACAGTAGAAACATTCTTTGGCTTAGTCAATTCCGCCGGAGTTTTTCACAATTGTTCTACGCGATTTGCTGATGGTTTCCGTTATGGTTTTGGTGCAGAAGTCGGGATTAGTACCCAACAAATGCCGCCTCGTGGCCCTGTCGGTTTAGAAGGATTAGTCACGTATAAATATCAAGTGACTGGTGATGGACATATTGTCGCTACCTATACTGGGGCGAATGCTAAAGCCTTTACTCATAGAGATTTAGTTTAAAACATCTCTGTGTCTCTGTGGTTCAAAAATAATTCACCACAGAGGCACAAAGGCACAGAGAATTAAACTAATGCTTTTAGCAATGCTTGAAGTTTGAGTTGAATTTCGGCAAATTCGCGATCAGGATCAGAACCCGCGACAATACCTGCACCTGCATAAAGTCTAGCGCGATCGCCATTAATTAATGCGGAACGAATCCCCACAATAAACTCACAGTTACCTTGGGAGTCTACCCAACCCAGAGGCGCAGCATATAAACCCCTCTCAAAGTTTTCATAACGGCGAATTTCAGTACAGGCGATATCTCTGGCTGCACCTGCTACGGCTGGTGTGGGGTGTAATTGGGCAACTATTTGTAATGGATGGACGTTAGCCGGAACGATCGCACTAATTGGTGTCCATAGATGCTGAATGTTAGATAATTGTCGCAGACGAGGGGCTAATATTTGGGGTAATAATCCTAGTTGGGTGAGGCGTTGTGTAATGAAATTCATGACTAGTAAATGCTCATGTCTTTCCTTTTCGCTGTTGAGTAAGCGATTCGCATTAGCTGCATCTTCCGCAGGGGTTTTACCTCTGGGTGCAGAACCTGCTAAAGCATCAGTAATTAATTGCTGATTATGAATACTAATTAACCTTTCTGGACTCGCACCAATAAAGCTTTGTCCTTTATCATTACTGGTAGAGAAAATATAACAATTCGGATGGGTTTTACGCAGATTATTTAATGAGTGAAATAAACTAAAATTTTGATTGGAGTTCACATCTAACACATCTGCTAGGACAATTTTACTAAGATGACTAGAATGAATTTGTTCTAAAACTGAAACTACAGAATGCTTGAAATGTTCTGTATTATTGACTGGTCTTTTCGTAAAAATAGCAGGGAAATAATCGGGATTTGGCGTATAACGTTTTAAGGAATGAAGAGATTCTATTTTATTGGTAAGCTTTTGTAAAAATAATTGAATATTAAAACTGGCATTAATAATAGTATTAATTACTAATATACATTGTTCATTTTTGACAGCTACTTGCCAACTTGGTAGAAAAACTGTAGCTGAAGGGAATGGATAATCAACTTGGTGAGTTTGATCAAAAAAGCTGAAATAACAAAAAAAGTGCGCTCCAGTGAAAGCTTCACTAGTATCACCAAAATTAATTATATTTTTTAGATTAGATTTAATAAAATATTCAGCTTGAGTAAAGCGGTCTTTGCCATTAATTTGGATTTTTTTGACTGCGTCGATTGCTGCGATCGCTTCACCTTTGACTTTATTCTCAAAGTAAAAATTTATTTCATTTGCTTGCGCTAATTTATCTAATACTCTTAAGGGATCAACCCAGTCAATTGCTAGGGAAATGCTCACAATTTGCCTACAATTATTTTTGAGGCAGTTTTCTTGAACAGCTAACAAAAATTGGTAGAGGTCTTTTTGTTCTACAACGAAGTTACTACGACATGGTGAAACTGTCATAAATCTAGAAATAGTAAATTTTTTTTAAGTTATCTTCCTAAAGTGTAATTAAACATGGTCGTATTTCTACAGGTAGCATATTCAGTCACCATTTCACCAGAGTATGGTTTGCTTTGTTTATGGTGTTCCCAAAGCATGACAAGCTAGGCTTAATCTTTTGCTGCCAACAAAAAAATGTAAAATTTGCCACAGGAGGTTAAGGATTTGTAACATAGTGCTGTAAAGCCCTGCGGGCATAGCTGCGCTTAGAGCGGTAGCGAGGCGTTTAGCCATTTCTGAGTGAGTGTAGATGATTGATCAGGCTTACTTTCAACTAATACACTGAACTAAATAGAAAGTATATTACGCATCACTCAGCATCAATAAATTATGAGTACATTTTTGGTAATTTAACTAATCAGGACTGATGACTACAAAAGAAATTTCCCGTCCCAAGACTAAATTATGGATGGCGGCAATTAAACCGCCAATGTACAGCGTGGCAATTATGCCGATTTGGGTTGGAACATCTGTAGCATTTGCAGAAAATAAAAGTTTTAATGTTGTAATATTTTCTATTTTTGTAGCTGCCGCAATTTTGATTCTGGCATGGGAAAATATCAGTAATGATGTATTTGATTCAGAAACAGGTATTGATATAAATAAACACCACTCGCTGGTGAATCTAACTGGTAAAAAGACTTTAGTATTTTGGTTAGGAAATTTGTGTTTGATTAGTGGTTTGTTAGGGATATTAGCGATCGCTACCTGGCAACAAGACCCAACGGTAATTGGCATCATCCTGTTGTGCTGTGCTTTGGGCTATATGTACCAAGGGCCTCCCTTCCGTCTAGGATACCAAGGTTTAGGTGAAATTCTCTGCTTTTTCGCCTTTGGCCCTTTGGGCATTACCGCCGCATACTACAGCCAAACTAGAACTTGGTCAGTCACAAGTTTAGCTGCGTCAGTAATTGTTGGCGTTGTCACCAGTTTAATTTTATTTTGCTCACACTTTCACCAAGTTCAAGATGACATCGCCGCCGGCAAGCGATCGCCTATCGTCCGTTTAGGTACAGCCACAGGCGCAAAAGTCCTGACTTGGTTAACAGCTAGCATTTACCCACTCACCTTGCTGTGTGTAGTATTGGGCATTTTCCCTGTATGGACATTGTTAAGCTGGGTAAGTCTCCCCTACGCCTTCAAATTGTGTCGCCACGTCCAAGAAAATCACAACCAGCCGGAAAAAGTCAGTAATTGTAAATTCATTGCCGTAGCAGTGCATTTTTGGAGTTGCTTGTTATTAGGTGTCGGATTTGCGATCGCAGGCGTGTAAAGGAGGTAGAGGGTAGGGCGCAGGGGGTAAAGGGGGTTATTCGCAATTGTCATGTTGAGCGAAGCGAAACATCTCATTTTCGGACTTTTGCAACAGGTCGGTCTACTATGTACCAATTTGAGTTTCGTCCTATCGCCCGAAGATTTGCGCGATCGCTAATTACCAGTCATGGTGTGTGGGAAATTCGCGAAGCCATTATTCTCAGGTTGCGTGATTCCACTGGTAAAGTCGGCTGGGGAGAAATTGCCCCTATTAGCTGGTTCGGTTCGGAAACTCTAGAAAAAGCTTTAGATTTTTGTCACCAACTCCCCCAAGAAATCACAGCAGCAAATATTTTCTTGATACCCGATGATTTACCTGCGTGTCAATTTGGTTTTGAGTCAGCATTAGAGGGATTGGGGAACTCGGGGCCCCCTCTGGGGATAAGGGGTAATGGGGACTTAATGAAAGAACTTTCTACCTTTTTTTCCACCAATGCCCAATACAGTGCCTTACTCCCAGCCGGGGAAGCCGCAGTACATCAATGGCAAACTCTTTGGCAGCAAGGATATCGCACGTTTAAATGGAAAATTGGCGTAAATGATATTAGTCAAGAACTCCAAGTATTTGATTTACTGACGCAAACCTTACCAAATTCCGCCAAACTGCGCTTAGATGCTAACGGTGGATTGAACTATGAACAAGCGCAATTATGGTTACAAACTTGTGATAATCTGCGAGAAAATTCAAAATCGTCAGTGAAAATTGAATTTATCGAACAACCGCTACCTGTAGCAGATTTTTTCCAGATGTTGGCGTTGAGTCAGTGCTATGATACCGCGATCGCATTAGATGAATCCGTCGCCACACTCCAGCAACTTGCAGAGTGTTATCAAAAAGGTTGGCGAGGAATTTTCGTAATTAAACCTGCCATTGTTGGTTCACCTTCACGTCTGCGCCAGTTTTGCCAACAGCATGAAATTGATGTAGTGTTTTCATCAGTATTTGAAACTGCGATCGCCAGAAAAGCTGCACTCAGACTAGCAGCAGAACTATCCCGCCACGATAGGGCTGTTGGTTTTGGCATCAATCACTTTTTTACCCAAGCAGAAAATGACACCTGGCCACAAAGTCTATCTTAATGGAGCAAGAGGACTCCCCGCACAGCGTTAGCTTGCCGGAGAGAATGAATTGCGACCAATATAAAACTGAACGCAGCGAATCAATGTTTTGGTTGTGCTTGGTTCTCAACGTAATTTTTTAATTGTTCAACCGTAACACCACCACAACTAGCCACAAAATACGCACCAGTCCAAAAGTAAGGCTTGTTGTAGAAGTATGTTTTAGCCAACCAAGGGAACTCTTTGCGGATTAATCTACTGCTCACTGTTTTGATATTTCCAATCAGTGTTGAAAGTGGTTTATCAGGTTTGTAGTCAATTAATAGATGCACATGGTCTGCTTCTCCGTTGAACTCCAGTAATTTACAATCCCATTTTTTTAGGGTGTCTGTGATTATTTCTTTTAACCTGTTTAGTATCTCGGCTTTAATAGCTTTTCGGCGGTACTTCACGACTAAAACGATATGAGCATTAAGTCTGTAAACAGACCTAAAACCATTATGGTACATTATTGACAAGGGGTAGCGGTAAATAGTATATTACCATAAGCGTTTCTCAAAAATGTATCGATGTTAGATGTATTGAAGGTCAGAATTTACCCAAACAAAGAACAAGAAATATCCTTAGCTAAAAGCTTTGGATGTTCCCGCTTTGTTTGGAATTTCTACCTCAATAAAACTAATACTCAATACAAGGAAACGGGTAAAGGTATGACTTACTGCCAGATGGCGAAAGACCTTACCCAATTGAAGAAACTAGCTGATTATGAATGGTTGCTTT
The DNA here is from genome assembly GCF_034931465.1 of Anabaena sp. UHCC 0399. Lineage (NCBI taxonomy): Bacteria > Bacillati > Cyanobacteriota > Cyanophyceae > Nostocales > Nostocaceae > Anabaena > Anabaena sp. UHCC 0399. Next base: position 126,461 of record NZ_JAYGGZ010000009.1, read on the forward strand.
TCCCCACTGCTGCTGTTCTACAGCAATCACTCAAGAATTTGGAATCAGCATTTAAAAACTTTTACGGCTTACGTGCTGGATTCCCAAAATTCAAGAGTAAGCATATCTTACAGTCAATCCGATTTCCTGAAAGTTGTTCAATTAAAGATGGTGGCTTAAAGCTACCTAAGCTTGGCATTGTTAAAGTTAGTCTTTCAAAAGATATTAATGGCAAGATTAAATCTGTAACCGTTTCTAAAACAAGTACAGATAAATATTTTGCTTCAATCTTGTTCGAGACAAAAGATTTAATAACAAAGGTGCAAGGTAAGATATCAGGAATTGATTTAGGATTAAACAGTCTAGTAACTGTGTTTGATGGTGAAACCTGTTACAAAGTTGACCCAATCAAACCTACTAGAAAATATGCTAAACGACTGCGAATTAGACAGAAAGCTTTATCTCGTAAAGTGAAGGGGTCTAACAATAGGCATAAAGCAGTTAAAGTAGTTGCCAAAGGTTACGAAAAAATATCTAATACCAGACAAGATTTTCTCCATAAACTCTCACGAAAGTTAGTTGACGATAACCAAGTCATAGTAGCTGAAAACCTTTGCGTTAAGGGATTAGCCCGTACCAAGTTAGCCAAGTCAATATATGATGCTGGCTTTGGTATGCTGCTTAATTTTATCGGCTACAAACTAGAAAGAGAGGGAGGTAAATTCATCCAAGTTGACAGATTCTTTCCTAGTACAAAGCTTTGTTCATGCTGCGGTTATAAGAATGATTTCCTGAATTTAAGTATCCGTGAGTGGACTTGTCTGAATTGTCAAACAACTCATGACAGAGATGAAAATGCTTCACGGAACTTGAGGGCAGAAGGGATAAGAATATTGTCAACAAATACTGCGGGACACGCAGAAATCCAAGCTTGTGGAGAAGTAGTAAGACTCGTTGGTACTTGTGCCAAAAAGCGTGTTTCTGAGAAGCAAGAATCTCCCGCTACACCGCGCAAGCGGTTAGCGGGAGAGTGTCAATTTCATCACTTAATACACCATGATTTGCTAATTGGTGATGACAACCAAGAACTTCAGCAACTTGCCACCAAACTATATGCCGAACTCACTCAATTATCAACAGATATTCAACCCCTAAAAATCATCCTAGCCGAACGAGAACCAGTCAGATTTTTAGCCGGATTCATCGCCGCCTGTGCAGCCAATTGCCAAGTATTTTTATGTAATCCCGACTGGGGTGAACAAGAATGGCATCAAGTATTTAACTTAGTACAACCCGATATTATTTGGGGCATAGGGACTGGGGACTGGAGACTGGGAACTGGGAAACAGCAGGGGTGCAGAGAAGATAAAATCCCTATTCACAACTCCTCACTCACAACTCCTCACTCACAACTCCTCACTCGCAACTCCTCACTCGCAACTCCTCACTCACAACTCAGCACTCATAACTCAACACTCATTATGATTTCCACTGGTGGTTCATCGGGAAAGATTAAATTTGCTATGCACACTTGGGAAACTCTCACCGCATCAGTGCAGGGATTTACAGAATATTTTCAGCTACAACAAGTAAATTCTGTTTGTGTTTTGCCGTTGTATCATGTTAGCGGTTTAATGCAGTTTATGCGTGCTGTAATCACTGGCGGTAAAATAGTAATTTTGCCATTTAAATCAATAGAATTAGCTCAAAAATACCAGATTAATCCTCAAGATTTTTTCATATCTTTAGTACCAACTCAATTACAAAGACTTTTCCAAAATCAAGAATTAACTGCATGGCTAGCTAAATTCAAAACTGTTCTTTTGGGTGGTGCGCCTGCTGGGGATGAATTATTAGAAAAAGCTAAATTTCATTGTATCCATCTATCACCCACCTATGGCATGACAGAAACAGCTTCTCAAATTGTCACCTTAAAACCTGATGATTTCTTAAGTGGTAAAACTGGCAGTGGTCAAATTCTTCCCCATGCTAAAGTAAAAATTTGTAATCCTCAAAGAGAAGTTTTGTCAGCCAATCAAAGAGGTATTATTACCATTCAAGCTAAATCTTTAGCTCTTGGTTATTACCCCTATTTCTGGAATAACCAAGATGATTTTTCTGTAGATGATGTAGGTTTTTTAGATGAACAAGGTTATTTAAAAATTGTTGGGCGTAACGGCGATAAAATCATCTCAGGTGGAGAAAATATTTACCCCATAGAGATTGAGTCAGCCATACTTAGCACACAAATGGTTATTGATGTGTGTGTAATTGGTATACCTGATCAAGATTGGGGACAAGCATTAACAGCCATTTATATTCCTAAAAATACAGATATTAATTCCGGAGAAATTAAAAATATACTTGCTAATCAACTCAGCAGATTTAAAATACCTAAATACTGGATTTCTTTAGATACATTACCTCGTAATGCCCAAGGTAAAGTCAATCGCCAAACACTACAAAAAATAGCTACAGAATTTCTCAGAAAATGAAAATCTTAATTTAATAACTGTTAGAAGCTTGATTAATCCAATCTAAAATGGCTTGGTTTACTTGCTCTGGACATTCATCATGGGGACAATGGCCTACATCTTCTAAATTGAGTAGTTGTAGCCGTTCGTTATACTGAGCAAATCGACTGGCCAGTATAGGCGGGACAAATCGGTCTTTTTGTCCCCAAATTAGCAACATGGGAATTTTTATGTTTGGTAACAGTGCTTTCACACTAGGACTAAAATTAATTGCGATCGCAGCTTTAAATAATGCACTAAAAGCACGGGCTGAACCCCTATCTTGGGGAGGGCCTGCTAGAATGTCTATCAGTTCGTCAGTGATGGCTTCGGGATGAGCATAAGCCAAACTAGCCCAGCGACGTAATACACTTGGTTGACGCACAAAGTAGAATACAGGCTTTAAAAAGAGTGGAGAAGCAACAATATTTTTAATTGTCTTCACTAAAGGGCGCATAATAGGCGGAATAGCTTCTTGCTCTAATGATGGGTCAGGTAAACTCATCATGACAATCCCTTTTACCATATCTGGATGAGCTGCGGCGGCGGCTAGCGAAACTAGAGAACCATTGGAATTGCCCACCAAGACAACTGGTTGACGGATAAAAGCTTGCCAAAATTCATATACTTGCTCTACCCATAGTTCTATACTATAGTTGGCTGGAGCTTTTTCTGAACCCCCAAAACCGAGCATATCGAGAGCATAGACTGTGTGATATTCGCTTAAAGCTTCTAAGTTATGTCGCCAATGACCGATAGAAGCACCAAAACCATGTAATAAAATCAGAGGTGTTGTTTTTTGGTGATTTTGACTGGCGCGAATATAAGTATAACGAATTTGCCAACCACGCCATACCCAATCTCTTTGATTCCCAACTCTTTGTTGCCAGTTTATTGCGATCGTCACGTCGCTACGCTCCGAATTGAAAATTCAAAATTAACCCGTTTCTTAGATATTGCTGTCTGTTAACTTCCATCTTAAAGGCTAGAACAGAGATTTAGGGGAGACAAGGCGGAAAAGTATTTTCCTATGCCCAATGACTATTTATTTGTATAATCTATCACTTATAATTGACAAATAAAATCTGGAGATAGTATGCAATTTCTCTATTTGGGGAATATATACTCAGAGTTTATAGGTAAACAAATTAAAAAATAATTGTTACAATATTTAATGTTTCTCTAGGTTGTGTGATTTAAATTAACTATTGCAGAGAAATTCTCTGAGAGTGAGTAGAATAGCAAATACAGAGACAAGCAAGTTACTCTGTGGACTAGCTAACCCACAACTATAGACTTCTGATGAAGTCTTTGGTTATTTTAGTGTTGTGCTTATGAGCCACAACCAAGCAAAATCCAGCTAATCCAGCCCAAACCACATTCTTCACAAAGGAATCCCGTTAATTATAATGCCTGTGATTGAGAAAAAAAGAACTCGCGATCTGCCCCAAATTAACGAAAGAATTCGCTTCCCCAAAATTCGAGTCATTGACACTGACGGCTCTCAGCTAGGAATTCTGACTCCCCAGGAAGCTCTGCAACTAGCAGAAGACAAGGAGCTGGATCTAGTGCTGCTCAGTGACAAGGCCGACCCGCCAGTATGTCGGATTATGGACTATGGGAAATATAAATTTGAGCAGGAGAAGAAAGCGCGGGAAGCCCGGAAAAAGCAGCATACAGCCGATGTTAAAGAAGTCAAGATGCGCTACAAGATAGAAGAACATGACTATAACGTGCGTGTTAAACAAGCAGAACGCTTCTTGAAAGATGGAGATAAAGTCAAGGCGACTGTGATGTTCCGGGGGCGAGAGATTCAACACAGTGACTTAGCAGAAACCTTACTCAAGCGGATGGCTACGGATTTAGAGCCATTTGGTGAAGTACAACAAGCACCTAAAAAAGAAGGGCGCAACATGATGATGCTGATTTCGCCTAAAAAATAATTAACAGTGCTGAGTAAGTTCAGTCAAGTAATTTACTACTGAAAATATTAAATCTGATAGTCCTGAACTCTGAGTGGGAAACATAATACTCAGTTGTTCAGGACTTTTGCCATTTTTAATGGAATTGAAAAATCATTCGTTGGCTGCAAAGAATAATTTGCTAGCACAACTATTAAAATGGGTGAATCTACGACCAGAAGAAGGCAGACGGACTTGGATGATGTTTGCCTTTTATACAACTGTATCTATAGGGTTACGATGGGCAGAAGATAGTACAGTCGCACTTTTTTTAGATGAATATGGGGTTGGGCCATTACCTTGGATGTATATAGCTAGTGCTTTTATGGGTGTCGCACTAGTTTTTTTGTATTCTTGGTTGCAAAAGATTTTTCCGTTACGCTGGGTAGTGGTGGCGATCGCACCTTGTATGGTGACACCGTTAATCTTGCTAGTATTACTACACTGGAAACTACATATTTCCTACCTAGCGGTGATTCTGGTGTTTCTATTGCGGCTATGGGTAGATTCTTTATATGTAGTCAATGACCTCAATACTTCTATTGTCGCCAACCAACTATTTAATATTCGTGAAATTAAACGCACCTACCCCATAGTTAGCAGTGGTGTACTAGTAGCAGATGTAATTAGTGGCTTTAGCTTACCTTGGTTGCTGCAATTTGCCCGACTCAATCGAGTGATTATCATCGCCTGTGGGGTGATGTTCTTAGGATCGGCAATTCTGGCTTATTTAACCTATCAGTACCGAGATGCTTTTCCCGATGCGCCACAGCGCATACTTCCCCAAGAAGAAGCCTCTCGACACCGCCGCCTCGAAGCCCCACTCAAGCGTTACATATTACAGTTATTTGCCTTTGTTGGTCTTTTGCAAGTCATTGGCTTATTAATCGATTTTCAATACCTGCAAGAACTGAAGTTAAACTTGGGTGACAAAGAATTAGCAGGCTTTTTAGGCTTATTTGGTGGTATTGTCGGACTTTGTGAGTTAGCCACTCAGTGGTTTTTCTCTAGTCGCCTAATTGAACGCTTTGGGGTGTTTTTTAGTGCAGCCCTGTTACCTGTGGCTGTAGGCTTTGTTGTCCCAGGACTGATTGCGGTACTGAATATATTACCGGGAATGCAATCCGTCGCTTTTTTCTGGGGACTAGTAGGGCTGAAATTTACAGATGAACTGCTACGTTATACCTTTGTTGTCAGTAGTGGCCCGGTATTATACCAACCCATACCCGAACGTATTCGCAGCCGAATGCAGGCTTTATCTGGAGGTTCAGCCGAAGCGATCGCTACAGGTTTGACTGGATTAGTAATATTTTTGACTTTGGTGATTGGGGGAAATTTTGTCGCCGCACCCGTCCAAAAATGGATATTTATTGCCGAGACAGCCATTGTCGCAGTTGCTTGCTTACGAGTAGTTTGGGTATTGCGATCGCGCTATGTAGATTTGTTGGTATTGAGTGCGGAACGCGGTGAACTGAGTGCTTCTAAGGTGGGATTACGCGCCTTTAAGCAAGCAGTAGTCAAAGCTTTAGAAGAAACAGGTAACGCCGCCGATAAACATTCTTGTATTGACCTGTTAGCCCAAATTGATCCCCACGGAGCAGCTGAAATTTTAGCAGGATTATTATTCAAACTCTCCCCAGACTTACAGTATCGCAGTTTAGAGGTGATGCTAGCAGTAGGTGCAAAACCTGAATATATCTCAGAAGTGCGCTGGTTGCTAGAACGACCCCCTAGTGTTGTCAATCTAGAAGTTTTCGCTTTGGCGTTACGTTATGTCTGGCTAGCGGAAGCTCATCCCAATCTCAGTCTCCTAGAAGAATACCTCCACCCGCAACAGCATTCACTCATCCGTGGAACTGCGGCTGCTTTGCTGCTCCGTCAAGGAACACCGATGCAAACATTAGCAGCTACCAAAACCTTACGTTGGATGCTGACTCATAAGCAAGAACTAGAACGGATGAATGGAGTCAAAGCTTTAAGAGAAGCAGTGTATTTACAAGCCTTGCGGATTCACATACCCAATCTGTTACAGGATGAATCCCTACGGGTACGTTGCGCTGTTTTAGAAATGGTGGCAAAAAACAGAATGGAGGAATATTATCCTGCACTTTTAAAAGCACTTTACTATAAATCCACCCGTGAAACTGCGATGCGTGCCTTAGTCAAAATGGAGAATGAAGCATTGGAGATGCTGTTGCAATTAGCCACCAATGTTTACAAACCAGAAGTATTGCGGATGTATGCTTGGCGGACTATAGCGCACATTTCCACCCTAGAAGCACTAGACACTTTATGGTTACATTTAGAATCTTCCTGGGGTGGGACTAGGTATCATATTCTTCGTAGTTTGTTAAAAATCCAAAAACAATCAGAAATTACTAATTTAGTCGATAGATTCCAGCACAGTCGAGTAGAAACTTTAATTAATCAAGAATTAAAATTTTTAGGTGAAATTTACGCGGCGTACATAGACTTACAACCACAACAAACTTTAGAAAGTTATCAAACACAAGAGCGAGTTGTGATTGTATACGAACTATTACAACGGGCTTTAGAAGAAATGGAATGGGATATTAGAGAGAGATTGCTGCTGTTATTGCGGCTATTATACTCCCCAGAAAAAATGCAGGCGGCGGCTTTTAATTTAAGGTCTGAGTCAGGAGTTAACTTAGCACGGGGGTTAGAGATATTAGAGCATACAGTGAATTTACCCACCAAATCATTGCTGTTGAATATTTTAGATAAGCGATCGCCCCAAGAAAAACTCCCTTATCTTGTAGAAGCAGGATTTATGGAATATCAAAAGTTTACAGCCAGTGAAAGACTGCGCCGGATGCTGACTTTAGGGAATTTTTTCTCAGATTGGTGCTTGGCTTGCTGTTTTCATTTTGCTCAAGTCAACCGTATTCGCCTGACAATTAATGAAATTTTACTAGCTTTACGCCATCCTACTGGCTTTGTCAGAGAAGCTGCGATCGCTTATTTAAGCGTAGTATCCCAGCGCGTCCTCTTAGAACTATTGCCCAAACTACAACAAGATTCACACCCACTTGTAGCCAATCAAGTTCAAGAGTTAATCAAGAAAAACTCTAGTGAACACCCCCAAGAACTTCAAACAATCAACGTTTAATCACTAACTTTTTTTGCAACAATCTGGTAAAAATGTTCAGATGATAAGAAGTGTAGAATCCTACCAGAAATTTCCCTATGGTAATTGAATCAGCAATTGGAGAGGAAGCGATCGCCTCTAATCTCAAGCAGTTTCTTCTAGTGCTGTCGGTATCTTTAGGGGTGGCGACCCTACCACAAATATTTAACTGGTTTCGCCAGATACCCTACACCTTACTTTTAGTCATTGTCGGCTTAGGTTTGGCGGTGGTTGATGTCCGCCTTGTCACTCTTTCCCCCGCTTTAATTCTGTTCATTTTTTTACCCCCCCTCTTATTTGAAGCTGCATGGAATCTGAAATGGTCAGACTTGAAGCAGGAATTTATCCCCATTTGTCTGTATGCGGTGTTGGGGGTGGTCATTTCCATTGCGGGGGTAGCAATTGGACTGAATCAGCTAGCTGGATTATCTATCACCACAGCTTTGCTCATCGGTGCAAGTCTTTCGGCTACTGACCCTGTTTCTGTAACGGCTTTATTTCGGGAATTAGGCGTAAGCAACCGCCTCGTTACCCTGATGGAAGGTGAAAGCTTATTTAATGATGGCATGGCAGTAGTTGCCTTTGGTTTTTTGGTAGCCTTACCTTTAGGTAATGCCGAATTAGGACTACAGCCTGTTTTGTTGGAGTTATTTCAAGTCGTTGGTATTGGTTTAGCCGTCGGAGGTTTGATTGGTTTTGGTATTTCCTACCTCACCCAACGCTTCGATTTACCAATGGTTGAACAATCTCTGACCTTGGTGTCCGCCTATGGTACTTACTTAATTACTGAAGATTTGGGTGGTTCTGGGGTGATTGGAGTTGTCACCACAGGCTTAATTTTAGGTAACTTTGGTTCTCGCATCGGCATGAATCCCCGCACCCGGATTATTGTTTCCGAGTTTTGGGAATTTTTAGCCTTTTTCGTTAATTCCATCGTCTTTTTGCTGATTGGCGACCAAATCCGCTTTGCCAGTCTCGGAGAAAACCTACAAATAATCGGTGTGACAGTTGCTGCCATGATTTTAATGCGAGCTGTCGCAATTTACATTCTCAGCTATGTCAGTCAAACTATCACCAAATCAGCAATTTCTCTACCCGAACAAACTACTCTGTGGTGGGGTGGGTTACGCGGTTCTGTTTCCATAGCGTTGGCATTGAGTGTACCAGCAGTTTTACCAGATCGAGACAAAATTATTGCGATCGTATTTGGAGTAGTTTTATTTACCCTACTCATTCAAGGCTTGACCATCAAACCGTTAGTCAAACAGCTGAATTTGCTAGGCGATGCACCCCTACGGGAACAGTATTTAGAAATGTTTGCTCGTAATATCGCCTTAGAACGAGTTCTGCAATATCTGCAAACAGAACAACATCCTGGTATTAACCCGGAGTTTGTACGCTATCAGGAAAAACTCATCACAGGGGAGATTGAGCAGATGCAAACAAAGATTGACAAATTACAAGATGAGTACCCCAATCTCCAGCAATTTATCACTGAACAGTTTCAAGAAAAACTATTGGCAGTCGAAGCAGATACCTATGCAGAATTTGTCAAGTCAGGTAGGTTAAATCAAGAACTAGCTCCCTTATTGGAGAATGTTCTGCACAATCAGGGGTGAGTAGCTACCCGAATTGGCTAAAAACTCACCATAGTCTTATGCCCTATTTCCCCTGCTCATTAAAAATTCAAGAAAACTTCATCCCGGCGTAACAATACAGACGAAATGGTTGTATTTTCTCGGAGAACTTGGTAGAGTTTACGGTATAAACTGCTGGGGATTATCTGCGTATAAATTCTATCAGTGACGCGGATTTACTGAGTTCATGAGAATACAAAAACCAAGGGTAAGAGAATGCGTCTGAAAAAGCTAGTTAGTTATGGGATTTTCGTGCTATTTATCGTTATCGGGCTAAGTTTCACGGGAATTGCCCGTGGTTATAGCATTCCACCGACACTTGCAAAAATTGAGTTTGCCCAACAGACAAGTGATCTCATGCTCAACACGCTGTTCGCGGCACTGACGCAGGAGTTCGACGAGACTACACCAGATAATGTGGAGCAGGGTAAGCAGTCCATCTCTTTGATATTTAACGATCACAACAAAGATATGCGATTAGTTGGCACTGTTGGCCCGCTCCTGCAAAACGATCGCCCCAGTGACAAATTCGAGGTTCAGGCAAACCAACTGGCGTTAGCAGGAAAGGCATACACGGATGTCCAGCGTGTGGATAAAAAATGGTACTATCGACGCTCGATCCCCCTTAGTAACTTCAGGGCTGAATGTGCGCTATGCCACGTTAATTTCCCTGCTGGCCCCACGTCGGACTGGGTGGGCGCACTCATGCTGAGAATACCGATCAAGAATTAAGGGACTGCCAAAATCAATGTAGAAGATAGGAATCAGTATTGCGATCGCAGCACTGATTCCCTGTTTTGTAGTCAATTTCACTATGTTAAGTAAGCCAGTAAAAATAAATCGAACTATGTTAATAATGTAAAATTATGATCATCGAGTTTGTAGTAAGGACTAGCATACAGGTTCTGGGAAGCAGTGCAGTCCTTTTCTTAAGACTAAAGTCCTTACTACAAATCTTTAATCCTCCACAGCAGCAAAGGGACAACGACTAGCAGAGAGATTGACATCTGTTGATTTTTTTCTCCAAGGCAAAAGTTTCTTGATAAAACTCCATAACTTTTGCCACAGAGAAGATTTGGTTTTGATCTCTGCTAGTTGCTGCGTTTGAGGATTAGTTGGTAACTTACCACCAGATGTAAGTTTTGCTAGAAACTTGGTGTTGTCATAGTAGTGTTCTAAAGAGAGAATTTTCAGGTCATCTCTCAAATGAACAACACTAGTGCCAATAATTTCAATAGTTTCGCCTGTTGGTGCATAATCTTTATATGCACCATTAAAAGCACCCCAGTGTCGCCATTTAAAAACAATACTTGGCGGGGTTGAATAAACTTCTAACAATTCCCATAAAAAACCTTCAGGGAATGCTGTATGGAAAAGATTAGTTGAGGTTTCAAAATTCTCTTCACTGGCTTTGTAATGTTTGTTATTTCCAATTAATAGTTTATAAGTACCAGAATTAATTAAATCTGTGATGGTGTAGCCATAACCACCATTGGTACTCATGCGAAACTTATCTTGAACAACAGTCAGCCATTGAGCAGGATTAGTCTTGAAATTGGCCTCAATATCAAAAGCTCGCACCAAATTTTGGACTAATCTTTCTAGGGAATTTTCGGGGTGATTTTGTATGCTTTCTTCGGCAAGTTTTTCATTAGAATGAGTATAGTCTGGTTTTTGACCATATCGCCATTCTATATCCGTGCTATATTCCAGCACTGTATCTCTATCTTGTACCCAAAGATTAAGCTTAGTGATGTCGATGGGATTCATAAATGCCTACGCGAAAAGTTAACTAAGAAATAAATGTAAATTGATGATGAGCAACAGAATTACGCAATGAAAACCCTCTAGTTTTGCAGCTAGTTATACAGCTTTTTTGCAGATTTAATCTCTCATTCATTTGTAGCGTCAGAGATTTTGAAGTACATCTACTTGCATCTTTTACTATTATGCCAGCCAGTACAAAAAAAGTTGATTAATATAGATAATCTCAAATAAATTTAAAAGGTAATTTAGTTATATTTTTAGTGTTAAAGTAGCGTTTCTTGGTTGAGTGAGAGACAAAAACACCACACCCAACCCCTCCCTACAAGTAAAGTAAAGATAGGATTATCAAGAAAGGCAGAAGGCAGAAGGGATAAATCCTTACCGCGAACGGAACACGGAGGGTAGCTTGCTTTGCTACGCAACGCTACTGCGAACCCCGAAGAGTAAGCGTAAGCGTCCTGTAGAGAACGAAGAGAATGACAAGCTCAGTACAAGTTTTGAATTTTAAATTCGGAGCGCAGCAATGTGACACTGTTCAACCCAATCTATGTTCATGAGGAATAGGGCATGGTGAATAGATGCTGAATTCTCATATGTATAATTTTTGGAATCCTTTCGGAAGTATAATTTATTCTCATCTCCCGATAAGCGGAGATTCGTGTTAATATATGTAAAACTAATACCTTGAGCGTTAATCAATGGGGAAGGTTTTAGTCCTAAACGCCTCTTACGAACCGCTCAATATAACGAGCTGGCGTCGTGCTGCGGTTCTGTTAATTAAAGGCAAAGCAGAACGGGTTGAACACAACGGGAAGTTTCTCTATGCAGATTTTCCGTTACCAACCGTGATTAGGTTGCGCCATTATGTGCGCGTCCCTTACAAGGAAATTCCACTTACTCGCCGAAATATCCTGCATCGTGACGGACACAGTTGTCAATACTGTGGCTATACAGGCGATGAGTTGACATTAGACCATGTAATACCGCGATCGCGTGGTGGTGGGGACACTTGGGAAAACATTGTTACAGCTTGTGTACGGTGCAATGTCAAAAAGGGTAGTCGTACTCCCCAAGAAGCTCATATGCTGCTGCGGCATCCGCCTCGGCAACCTTACAGTAGTCTCTATTTTGAGGTTAGTAAGCATCTTAAGAGTGGACTGCATCAAGAGTGGCAAAAATATGTTATAGGACTTTGACATTCACACAATAAATCTTAGTACCCGGTAGCTCGATTGTCACTAAATCCGGGTACTAGATTTGTGTGTTTTCTGTGAAAGTACAGTTTAAATACCTTGGACTGTGATTGCTCTGGGTACAAGTTTTGCGTGGTCATCCCCTAAAATATAATTTTTACTTTTAGCTGAGTAATTTAACAGCAAACCATTATAACTTAATAAAATATCAAAAGATCAATTTACGAAAGAATTATTCTAAATATCTTGCATATGGTTTGTCCTATGGAGAAATCTATATGTTCAAAACCGTTGAGGGATTTATACTTTGCGCGACTGACGTGTCATATGATACCAAGAAGGTAATTTCACTTGGAATCAGTCTCAAGTCAGCTTCCCAGCAGCAAAAAATGAAAAAAATACTCTTTGCCCCTATTTGCTGCAACCTCTAACCGTTCGACGCTCACGGCGCAGCCTGTCACCTGTCACCTGTCATCTGTCAAGAAAGTAAAGCCGTCCTATATGAACGGGGTTTTAATCCCAGGCTTTCGGTAAATTTTCGTTATAAAATATAAGGAGAGACTTACATATGGGGTCAAAACCATATCCTGGGCTAGCAAAATTTTGTGGCTGTGTAGCAAAGATACCAGATCAAGTTTCAGTCTAGTACAAACGTAAAAGACAAGAGTAAAGGGCAGATTACATAGGTGTTACCCATACCGCAGGTTAGGCAGGTATCTATCTACAAAAGATAACAAAGATTGATCATTATTTGAGATGTGTTTTACAAGACCAGAAGTCTTCGTTTTCAGCCTTTATGTGCATTCTGGTAGAATTTGGTAGATTCATCAACTATCTGCTTGACAAAAATATACCGAGATATACATCCCCATCTCCTCATATTTTTGCGAAGATCAGAATGTGGGGCTAAATGAGTCAAGTGCTGGTTGTAGTATCTCTAAACAAATTCATAGAGCCTCACACTTGGAACAAATTTTACTATGCAATTGAATTCTTCTTTTATTAAGCAGTCTGATAGTTTTGCGTTGACTAATGAGTCAACTCCGGAGGAAACTGACATAGACAAAGAAACGGAAGTGTCACTAACTAAATCTACCTTACCAACATCTACAGGCGAAGGTGTAGGTATTTATATAGGGCAACGTAGCAATTCCTTAGCATTTCAAAAATCAGAAGAATTGCAAAAGACCCTACTATCACACCGACATGAACGTCAGTTAATCATTTTACAAGACTTTCCTGACCCTGATGCGCTTTCTTGTGCTTGGACTTACCAGCTAATTGCCCAGCAATACGATATCAAGTGTGAAATGATTTATGCTGGGACTCTAAGTCACCAAGAAAACATAGCGTTAGTCAAGCTAACGGGGTTACCTGCCCAACGCTGGACACCCCAAACTATTAAGGGGAAAGACCTATCATCTTATCAAGGCTTGGTTTTAATTGATAACCAAGGGACAACCAGTCAGTTACTAACATCTGTGCAGCAAGCAGGTATACCATTAGTAGCAGTAATTGACCACCATAGTTTGCAATCTGAACTGAAATCAGAGTTTGTGGATGTTCGTCCTTATGTGCGAGCCACAGCAACGATTTTTACTCAATATCTTCAATGTGGCTTACTAGCTTTAGATAGTAGCATTGGCCAACACGTTAAATGTGCTACTGCCTTAATGCACGGCTTGCGTTCAGATACCAATCGCCTGATGCAAGCACAAGAAGAAGATTTTATGGCAGCAGCGTATCTGAGCCGATTTTATGATGCTCAATTGCTGAATGCAATTCTTCAGGCTAACCGTTCTAAACGGGTGATGGATGTAATTGAGCGATCGCTAAAAAACCGCATTGTGCAGAATAACTTTTCTATCGCAGGTGTTGGTTACTTACGCTACGACGATCGCGACGCTATCCCCCAAGCCGCAGATTTTCTGGTTACTGAGGAAAACGTGCATACTGCTGTGGTTTATGGCATTGTTCACGATGAAGACGATGAATTAGAAGTAGTGATTGGTTCGTTAAGAACGACCAAACTCACACTCGACCCTGATGAATTTATTAAGGAAGCCTTTGGACAAGATAGCACAGGGCGGTTTTTTGGTGGTGGGAGAACAGGTGCTGGTGGTTTTGAAATTCCGATGGGATTCTTATCTGGTAGTAATGAAAATTCTGCTTATGCAAGAATGAAGTGGGAAGTTTTTGACGCACAAATTAAGCAGAAGTTACTGAAATTAGTGAATCCTAAAGATAACCCAATTCAGTCTGAGTAGGTTCGTATTCCACTATGAAAAATTGAGAACTAACATAAACAAAACTAAAGATAGTTCTCAACTGATATACGTCTCGGAATTAATTCTGAGGCGTATCTTCTATTTATGGCAAATAATATTATTTCAGGTAAAAATACTGCTGACTATTTGTATATTAAATAGCTAGGCTCATAATTAGCATTATTAGCTAATTATATCTATTATGGAAACTATAATTTTTCTTGTAAACAGTGAAATAAATAAATCACTTACGTCCTTAATTAAGTCAAAAATTTCTGATGGGGAATATTATAAAATAGCATGGAGTTGTGGTAATTCTAAATTTATCAAAGTTGGCTCTAGAGCATATTTTAAGAGAAGCGGAAATATTGGGAATGAGCCGCTTGGCTTTATCGCTGCTGGTTATGTTATTGCAGCAACAGAAGATGATCAGTTAAGACTTATTAATAGGACATATTCGGATTTAAGTGAAGCATATGTGGGGCATTATTATGGCTGTTTTTCTGTTTTGATTCAAATAGATTCAGTTGTAGATTTTAATTTTCCTCTAGAACAAAAAGAATTAAGGAAATTATCTCAATTTCAAGGAGTTAATTTTAATTTTGGGGGAGGTGGT
This sequence comes from Anabaena sp. UHCC 0399, assembly GCF_034931465.1. Lineage (NCBI taxonomy): Bacteria > Bacillati > Cyanobacteriota > Cyanophyceae > Nostocales > Nostocaceae > Anabaena > Anabaena sp. UHCC 0399. The sequence continues at coordinate 141,542 of NZ_JAYGGZ010000009.1, forward strand.
TGTAGGTTCAGTGAAGAAGCTTCTCATTTTCTTGATTCAGAATGGGAAAAGCATTCCCTTAAATATCAAAGGATAGGAAAAGGATGCAGACTTATTGATGTCATAGTGGAAAGAGGAAATGCTTTTAAGGGAAAACAAGAATATGAAGATGCAATTAATCAATATAGATTAGCTTTGAAAGTTGATTCCAAGTACGCCAAGGCAATTAATCAAATAAACAATTGCGAATTAATATTAAAGAGAATAAATGAAGCAAAAACTATACAACCTCCACCAACTCCACCATTACCTATCAAGAATAATGAACTACTAACTGCTAGAGAAGAATTAGATAAAGAAAAGTTCTTCAGGTACAGAAATGACACTGAAGCTCGCCAAAAAATTTATGTATCAATAGCTAGGAGACAAGGACAATCAAAGTTCCGGCAGGATTTGTTAGAAGCTTATTCTTCTAGGTGTGCAATTACTAATTTTGATGCAGAGGAAGCACTCGAAGCCGCTCATATAATCCCTTACATTGCAACAGAAAATAATCATCCTTCCAATGGTTTATTATTACGTGCTGATTTGCATACTTTATTTGATTTAAATCTTATTGCCATCAATCCAAAAACAATGATGGTACATATTTCACCTACCTTAGAAAAAACTGAGTATAGAGCGATCGAGGGCAAAGAGTTACGTGTGCCAAAAAATGAAATGCACCATCCCAGTTTACAGTTCTTAAAGAAGAGATGTGAAATGTGTGAATGGTTCAAATATTTATAGTGCGATCGCTCATTCTGGTAATGTATGGCAAGATAATTAGTATGATATCTTATTGCCTTAATTTGGAGAAGTTTTCATGACACAGCAAGAGTTGTTGAATGAATTTTTATCCCTACCTTTAGAAGCACAGCGTCAAGTAATCGACTTTATAGCTGTTTTACGACAAAGATATACAGTAGTTGAATGTACAACACAACCAGTAGATGATGATTTAGCGAATGATAATTTTATTGGGATGTGGCGTGATCGCCAGGGTTTAGCTGATAGCACTGCGTGGGTACGTAGTGTTCGAGAAAATGAGTGGTCAAAGTCAAATGACTAACTTAACTATTATTGATACCGATATTTTGATCGACGCTGGTTATGGCATTATCGAAGCAGTAAAATGGTTACACAATTTACAAGTAAACTCTGGTTTAGCGATTAGCATAGTTACACAAATGGAATTGATGGTTGGTTGTGCTAACAAAGCAGAGCTAAAAACCTTAGAAAATTTCCTCAAACAGTTTCATATCATTAAAGTTGATCAAGCTATTTCAAACAAAGCAGTTGATTTATTGCGGTTTTATCGGTTAAGTCATGGCTTGCTGATTCCTGATAGTCTTATTGCAGCTACAGCAATAATCTGGAATTACCCGTTTATTACGAAAAACCAACGGGATTACAGGTTTATTCAAGGTTTAAATTTATTAAAATATCCATAACTTTTAAAAGTTTTTACTCAGCACTAAATATCGTGGAAATATATCTAATTCGTCATGGCATAGCTGAAGAACAACAACCTTTCATCAAAGATGAGGAGCGCAAACTTACCAAAGAAGGAAGGCAAAAAACAGAGAAAGTAGCCCAGCGCATGAAAACATTGGGTTTGCAGTTTGATTTGATTGTCACTAGTCCTTTGGTACGCGCTCGCCAAACGGCTGAAATTCTCCTAGAAGCAGAACTCAGTTCCCAGCTAGAAGAATCGAACCATTTAGCTCCCAATGGTCATATTTCCAGTTGGTTAGATTACTGGTTGCGACCCAAAAACTTTAACCAAGACACCCAACTAGCTTTGGTAGGACATGAGCCTTGTTTGAGTAATTGGGCAGAAATTCTTCTATGGGGAGAAGTCAAAGGCGGTTTAGTCCTCAAAAAAGCAGGTATGATCGGAGTAAAACTGCCAGAAATAGGTTTACCTGTGGGTCGTAGTCAAATGTTTTGGTTGACACCTCCCAGGTACTTGCTCTAACAGTTTTGCAACTTTTCTCTAAAGAATTGTTGTGAGCTAGGCTACTGTTATGGCAACCCTTATTTCTGGTAAGTTAGCGTGTCGGATATTTCACTAAGCAAATGGTGTTGCCATGATGGTGTGCGAATACAAGCCTGGTTTAGAAGGCATTCCCGCCGCCCAATCGAGTATCAGTTATGTAGATGGGCAAAAGGGAATTCTAGAGTATCGTGGCATTCGGATTGAGGAATTAGCAGCAAAAAGTACATTTTTGGAAACTGCTTATCTCCTAATCTGGGGAGAATTGCCAACAAAGGAAGAATTACGAGCATTTGAGGAAGAAGTTCGCTTCCACAGGCGGATCAAATATCGCATTCGGGACATGATGAAATGTTTTCCCGAAAGCGGTCATCCCATGGATGCACTCCAAGCCTCTGCTGCGGCTTTAGGCTTGTTTTACTCCTTGCGGGACTTACATAATCCTGCCTACATTCGGGACTCTGTAGTGCGCCTGATAGCGACAATTCCGACAATGGTGGCCGCCTTTCAATTAATGCGAAAAGGTAACGACCCCGTTAAGCCTCGCGATGACTTAGATTATTCTGCCAATTTCCTTTACATGCTCAATGAGAAAGAACCGGATGAATTAGCAGCAAAAATCTTTGATGTCTGCTTAATTCTCCATGTTGAGCATACAATGAATGCTTCTACCTTTAGTGCTAGGGTGACAGCTTCGACTTTAACTGACCCTTACGCGGTAGTTGCTAGTGCTGTAGGAACGTTAGGAGGCCCCCTACATGGTGGAGCTAACGAAGAAGTAATTCAGATGTTGGAAGAAATTGGCTCTGTGGAAAATGTCCGTTCTTATGTCGAGGAGCGGCTGCAAAATAAACAGAAGCTCATGGGCTTTGGTCATCGTGTCTACAAAGTCAAAGACCCACGCGCTACCATTCTGCAAGACCTAGCAGAACAATTGTTTGCTAAGTTTGGCGCAGATAAATACTACGACATTGCCCAAGAAATGGAACGGGTAGTGGAGGAAAAACTAGGACACAAAGGGATTTATCCCAATGTTGACTTTTATTCTGGTTTGGTGTACAGGAAGATGGGAATTCCCACAGACTTGTTTACACCAATATTTGCGATCGCTCGTGTGGCTGGTTGGTTAGCTCACTGGAAAGAACAACTAGCTGAAAACCGGATTTTCCGTCCTACCCAGGTTTATAGCGGTCATCACGAAGTTCCTTACACACCCCTCGAACAACGTTAGTTGGTAGTTCCATTGTCATTCACATCGCCTCCCAGTGTTGGGAAATAGCAACTTCATAGACAGTGGATAACCGTTGCCAAAATGGAAGCGGCCGTTTTTTGTTGCTTGTTTGAAGAAACTGGGGAGCAGGCTGACGCTCACGGCGTCAGCCGCATATGGAGCAGAGGGCGCAGAGGAGAGAAAATGCTCTACGCCCCATTCCCTATTCCCCATAGTCAATCCCAATCCTAGCTATAAGTAGAACTTCTTGTGTAGCTACAGAAGCCAAAAACCATCGGGCGATATACTAGGCATGGGTATTGGCAAAAGATATTCAATCAGGTGTCATCTGAAGAAAGATATAAACAGGTGTAATTACAGGTATTAGTTTAACTAATGATTGTAATCCACCATGACTTGATGACTTAAAGAGCAGAAACATGAATTCAGGAATTGACCTCCAAGGAACTTTTATTAAATCCTTGATGGATTTAGGACTCCCACAGGGGGCAGCTAAAGCAATTTGGATGCCTCTACCCATGATCCTGATGCTCATTGGGGCAACAGTGGGCGTACTTGTTTGTGTGTGGCTAGAACGGAAGATTTCCGCCGCCGCACAACAGCGAATTGGCCCCGAATATATCGGGCCGTTGGGGTTACTAGCTCCCGTAGCTGATGGTCTGAAGCTGGTATTTAAAGAAGATATTGTACCGGCACAAGCTGACGCTTGGTTATTTACCCTCGGACCTATCTTAGTTGTGCTGCCAGTGTTTCTGTCTTATCTAATTGTTCCCTTTGGACAGAATATTATCATTACCAATGTAGGGACAGGGATATTCTTGTGGATTGCTTTATCTAGCATCCAGCCTATTGGCTTATTGATGGCTGGTTATGCCTCCAACAACAAATACTCCCTCTTGGGAGGCTTGCGGGCAGCAGCGCAATCAATTAGTTATGAAATTCCCTTGGCTTTGAGTGTGTTAGCGATCGTAATGATGTCTAACAGCCTCAGCACTATAGATATTGTCAACCAACAATCAGGCTACGGTATCCTGGGTTGGAACATTTGGCGACAGCCTCTTGGTTTCCTGATATTTTGGATAGCGGCTTTGGCTGAATGCGAACGTTTACCCTTTGACTTGCCCGAAGCAGAAGAAGAACTAGTTGCAGGCTATCAAACTGAATACTCCGGGATGAAATTCGCCCTGTTTTATCTCAGTTCCTACGTTAACTTAGTGCTTTCTGCTTTGTTGGTAGCAGTGTTGTACTTGGGTGGTTGGGATTCTCCCATTCCCCTCAATGTTGTAGCTGGTTGGTTGGGAATCAGTGATGTCAATCCCGTACTCCAGGTAGTGAATGCTGCTTTGGGTATCACCATGACCCTAATCAAAGCTTACTTTCTCGTGTTTATTGCCATCCTATTACGCTGGACAGTACCACGGGTACGGATTGACCAACTGCTAGATTTAGGATGGAAATTTTTGTTACCAGTTGGACTAGTGAATCTGCTATTAACCGCAGCTCTGAAACTGGCTTTTCCTTTCGCCTTTGGCGGTTAGTCATTAGTCATTAGTCATTTGACCAATGACTAATGACAAATAACAAAAAAGAGAGAGACACAAAATGCTAAAGTTCCTCAAGCAAGTTGGTGATTACGCCAAAGAAGCAGTACAAGCTAGTCGTTATATTGGTGAGGGGCTATCTGTCACCTTTGACCATATGCGTCGCCGCCCTGTTACTGTGCAGTATCCTTACGAAAAACTGATTCCTGGTGAACGGTTTCGTGGTCGGATTCACTACGAATTTGATAAGTGTATCGCCTGTGAAGTGTGTGTGCGGGTTTGTCCGATTAACCTACCTGTAGTGGATTGGGAATTTGACAAAGCCACCAAAAAGAAAAAGCTCAAACACTACAGTATCGATTTCGGAGTTTGTATTTTCTGCGGGAACTGTGTGGAATATTGCCCGACTAACTGCCTATCAATGACAGAAGAGTACGAGCTAGCCGCTTACGATCGCCATGAACTCAACTATGATAGTGTGGCTTTAGGTCGTCTCCCCTACAAAGTTACTGATGACCCAATGGTGACACCACTCCGGGAACTAGTTTATTTACCTAAAGGTGTTCTTGACCCCCACGACTTACCCGCCAACGCTCCTCGTGCTGGCGCACGTCCGGAAGACCTAGTAGAAACAGTAGAAAATTAAGTGTCATTAGTCATTTGTCCTTTGCTAACGACTAAAGACTAATGACCAATGACTAATGACCAATGACTAATGACTGAGGACAAAAACAGTGAATCTAGCGGAAGGAGTACAACTTGTTACCTTCGGCATACTGGCCGTGATGATGATTGGAGCAGCCCTTGGTGTGGTGCTAGCATCCAGCATTGTCTATTCTGCCTTTATGCTAGGGGGTGTGTTTATCAGCATATCGGGTCTATACCTGTTGTTGAATGGTGATTTTGTCGCCGCCGCCCAAGTGCTGATTTATGTGGGAGCAGTAAACGTGCTGATTTTGTTTGCCATTATGTTGGTGAACAAGCGGCAGAGTTTTAGCCCCTTACCCAGTACGGGAGTGAGGAAAGTCCTGACTGCGATCGTGGCTGTAGGATTGTTTGGGCTGTTAAGTACAATGGTATTGGCTACCCCTTGGGCTGACTCTACTATTCCGGTAGTAGGAGAAAGTTCCATTGTTGTCATTGGTGAACATTTCTTCACCGACTTTTTATTACCTTTTGAATTGGCTTCTGTGTTATTGCTGATGGCGATGGTAGGAGCAATTATTTTGGCACGTCGTGAGTATCTGCCAGAAGTGACCCCAGAATTGCCGCAAACTGTGTTGACCTTACCAGAACGCCCTAGAGAACTCATAGGTGCTGGTAGCGACACCAAAGAATAAATAGAAGCCAGATTTCGCAGAAGGAATACCAGAACTCATGCAACTCCAGTATTTTTTGCTCCTTGCAGCCGCTTTATTCTGTATTGGTATTTATGGCTTAATTACTAGCCGTAACGCGGTGCGAGTGTTAATGTCAATCGAGTTATTGCTCAATGCTGTTAACTTGAATTTAATGGCATTTTCCAACTTCCTTGACTCAACATTAATTAAGGGTCAGGTTTTCACAGTATTTGTGATTACCGTGGCAGCTGCTGAAGCGGCGGTAGGTTTAGCGATCGTGCTTGCCATTTATCGCAACCGTGATACCGTCGATATGGAGCAGTTTAATCTCCTGAAGTGGTAATTGCGTGTGCAACTCAAGCAGGTAATCATTGCTTATAAAGCGCGAGACTCCCAGAGTAAACGCTGGGCAGAAATTTGCGCTAAACAGCTAGAAACTCGCAATTGTCAGGTCTTAATGGGGCCTAGCGGGCCAAAGGATAATCCTTATCCGGTCTTTTTGGCTTCAGCCGGACAACCAATTGATCTGGCAATTGTCCTCGGTGGTGATGGTACAGTCCTAACTAGTGCCAGACATTTAGCACCAGCAGGCATCCCCATTCTGGGGGTAAATGTAGGTGGTCATCTAGGTTTTTTAACCGAGTCAGTAGAAGAATTTCAAGATACGGAACAAGTTTGGGATCGGCTGTTTGAAGATCGCTATGCTATTCAACGGCGGATGATGTTACAAGCAGCCGTATATGAAGGGCATCGCACAAATTTAGAACCAGTTACTGAACGTTATCTGGGGCTGAATGAATTTTGTGTCAAACCCGCTTCTGCCGATCGCATGATCACCTCTATTCTGGAAATGGAAATTGATGGTGAAGTAGTAGATCAATATGTGGGAGATGGACTAATTGTTTCTACTCCCACAGGTTCAACTGGTTATACTGTTTCTGCCAATGGCCCTATCATGCACGATGGTATGGAGGCGATTACCATCACGCCCATTTGTCCCATGAGTCTTTCGAGTCGCCCTATAGTTTTACCCGCAGGTTCTGTTGTGAGTATCTGGCCTTTGGGTGACTATGAGTTGACAACTAAATTGTGGATGGATGGGGTCTTAGCAACTTCAATTTGGCCTGGACATCGTGTTGATATACGCATGGCTGATTGTCGAGCTAAGTTTATTGTTTTGCGAGAGAATAATTCTTACTACCAGACGCTACGGGAAAAATTGCTCTGGGCAGGTACTAGGGTTCACTACGCTAGTAATCACCAAAATTAATAACAATGGTAATTTCTCCCCTGCTACACTCCTATTACACAGGAAAGTAATTACTGAGAAATTTGATGAGCGTAGGCGTAGGCTGCCGTAGAAATCGCTTCTGCAAGCAAATTCATCATTAGCCCCCGTATTACCGGGGGCTTTCTATACTCTAAGATCAGAGCAAAAATAATAACCTCTCCACCTACCCATAACTTTCGCGTAGCGGTAATAGTCGTTATGCAAACTTGATATTAGAAAAATTCTGTATCCTATTACCAGATTTTTGCAGGAATTAAGCTCATAATAAAAACACATTACTGACCTGAAATTTTTGCGTTTTATTCTCTAAACCCACGTGAATATTGCTTTAATACCTTAATAAATAAAATCATCTATTCCTATGGTCAGTAACTTTGAGAAGTTAGGATATCTTCACATATTTAAGTTGGAAGACAGATGGAAATTTCTTATAGACACACTAAATACCCACTCAGTCCTCCTTCTGACCTCAAAGATTTTCCCATTCTGGAAACAGACAAATATATCCTCAAAATTGCATCCACGAATGAAGAGGTAGAATCTATTTTTCGCTTGCGTTTTGAAGTATTTAATCTAGAATTGGGCTTAGGATTTTCTAGTTCTAGCTTAACATTGATGGATCAAGATCAGTTTGATGCCGTTTGTCATCATTTAATGTTGATTTGTAAAACCACTGGTAAAACCATTGGTACTTATAGGATGCAAACTTATCAAATGGCTTCTTACAATTTAGGTTTTGATGCTGCTGATATATTTAATCTTCAGACAATTCCTCATGCTGTATTGCAGGCATCTGTAGAAGTGGGACGTGCCTGTATAGCCAAAGAATATCGCAATATTCAAGCTCTATTATTACTCTGGAGAGGACTAGCTAACTATCTTATTTGCAGTGGTAATGAATATTTCTTCGGGTGCGCTTCATTACTAACGCAATCTCCTTGGGAAGCTGCATATGCCTATGATTATTTCCAAAAAAATAATTGGACACATAAAAAAATCTTGGTTTATCCGTACTCACAATATTGTTTGGATATGCCACAAATTTGTGCTAAAAAATATCATGTAGAACTGCCAAAAATTGTACAAGCATACTTGAGCATTGGGGCTAAAATATGTAGCTTCCCGGCAATTGATCAGCATTTTAAAACCATAGATTTTCTAACGATATCTCACATTAAAGATTTTACAATATGGCATTAATAGCATAATACTTTGCTGTATACTAATACCGTTCATGTGTGCAGGTATAAAAAAACGGTATTAACAATGTTAGCCAAAAAAGTAATTAATCGAATTTCGAGTTTATCTTTTCATTCTCCTTGGTTTATTATAATTATTTTTTCGGTTCTTGGTTTTATAGGTATTATCAACCATTCAATGTGGAGAGATGAACTAAATCCTTGGCTAATTGTCAGAGATAGTGAGTCTTTTGGAGATTTAATCGCCAATATTCGTTATGAAGGTCATCCTGTTCTTTGGTATTTTTCTCTGGTATTTCTGAGAAATATTGCTGACAATCCTCTGATCATGCAAATTTTTCATTTGACTATTGCAATTTTTTCTGTTTCTATTTTTTGTTTATATAGTCCCTTTAATTATCTACAAAAATTTCTTTTTACTTTTGGTTACTTTTCTTTTTATGAATATTTATTAATTTCTAGAAATTATGCTTTTAGTATGTTATTTGTTTTTGCTTTCTGTGCTGTTTTTTCATCCAGAAAGATAACTTATATTTATTTAGCAGTTTTATTGGGTTTACTAGCTAATAGTAGTGCTTACGCTTTATTTGTATCATTTTCTTTGTCCTTAACCTTGCTAGCCGAATTTTGTTTTGATAGTGAACATCGACAGCAATATTTTAGCCAAACTCAAAAATACGACTTATTTTTAAGTGTTGGAATTATTATATTTTCTTTTTTATTATCTATTTATATTATTATGCCTCCAGTCGATAGTTATCTTCATGGAGGATTAGATGATGGATGGTTAATTAAATTAGATATCCGTCATTTCTTGAGAAGTATGGGTAGATTGTTTGGTAGTTATTTTTTGATTTTACCCAAGCAAAAATGGCTTGATTTAAGCATTTGTGCTGGAATTGCATTATTCATCATTATTTTAACCGTAATTAAGTTAGCTAAAAAACCATTTTCAGTATTTTTATATATTGTTGGCAATTGTATAATACTTGCATTTACTTACTTGAGATTTTCTGGTGGGCCTAGGCATTTTGGGCATTTTTATTTGATTCTAATAGCATCTTTATGGTTAGGTAGTCAGTACCAAGAATCTAGCTTTTTAATCAATAAATTTCATATTAAAGAAAAATTATTTACCTTAGTGCAAAAAAGGTATCATATTGCTTTTATGTTAATTCTTTATGCCCACTTATTTGGAGGATTATATGGTTTTACAAGAGATTTATTTATACCATTCTCTGCTAGCCGTGAGACTGCTAATTATATTCAAAAAACTCAATTAAAACAGGAATTTATTGTAGCCAGTCGAGATGCAAATATGGCTGCATTGTCTGGTTATCTCAATCGAAAATTTTATTATCCTGAGCTTAAGAAAATGGGAAGTTTCACCTTATTTAAACAAGGTCGTATCCCTGTCGAACAGGCTGAAATATTAGAGCAAATTTATTCTCTATTCAAAAGTGAAGTAGCTACAAAGAGAATCTTACTAATTTTAAATAAAGAACTGAAGTTGACCCACAATAATTTAAAGATTAGTCCTATCAAGAATTTTGATAGAGCATGGATAGATAGTGAACGATATTACCTTTATTGGGTATATGAAGGAAATAGTCAGTAAAAGAATTAATTTTTGCTGTAGTTATGATATTAACTAGAAGTAGAGTAAAACCTATAGCTGATAGATATTATAGGCGTGATTGAGACTCTAAACCCCAAGCTATTATGTATGGGACAACATACAGCATATAATTTGAGGTTTTGCATGAAAGTAGCAGTCTTCAGTACAAAAGCCTATGATCGGCAGTTTTTAGAAGCTGCAAACTTCCCCAAGAAACACGATTTGGTGTTTTTTGAACCACGTCTTGACCAAGATACTGCTATCCTAGCTGCTGAATTTTCGGCGGTTTGTGTATTTGTCCATGACCAAGTTGATGCACATACTTTAGAACTTCTGGCTTTGAGAGGAACTCGCTTAATTGCTCTTCGTTGTGCAGGTTTTAACCATGTAGACTTGGAAGCCGCAGCCAAGTTAGGAATTACTGTAGTGCGCGTTCCTGCTTATTCACCCTATGGTGTGGCAGAACACGCTGTAGGATTGATTTTGAGCCTGAATCGCAAAATTCACCGTGCCTATAACCGTGTCCGAGACGGTAATTTTTCCCTAGATGGACTGTTGGGATTTAACTTAAATGGACGCACTGTAGGGCTGATTGGTACTGGTAAAATCGGGCTGATTTTAGGACGGATTATGAAAGGCTTTGGTTGTCATCTACTTGCTTATGATGTGTATCAAAATCCTGAATTAGCGGCATTAGGTGGAAAGTATGTAGAATTGCCAGAATTATTTGCCAATGCCGATATTATCTCTTTGCACTGTCCCTTAACACCAGAAACACATCACCTCATTAACGATCAGGCGATCGCACAAATGAAACCTGGTGTAATGTTAATTAATACTAGCCGAGGTGGATTGATTAACACACAGGCTGTAATAGAAGGACTTAAGACACGTAAGATAGGTTCTCTCGGTGTAGATGTCTACGAACAGGAATCAGAATTATTTTTTGAAGACTTGTCTGGCAAAATCATTCAGGATGATGTGTTTCAAAGGTTGACGACATTTCCCAACGTACTCATCACTGGACATCAAGCATTTTTTACAGAGGAAGCATTGCGTAATATAGCAGATACCACTTTGGCTAATATTACAGACGTTGAAGATGGCCGTACTTGTGCAAATGAGCTACGCGCTCAACCAGAAGTAGGAGACAAGGTTTTGGTGAGTTAATGCGTTAAATATATTGTATGGGGATGAGGTATTGTCACCTATCCCCTGTTCCCCTGTCCCCTAACTTGCTTCATTGGCGATGATGCCAACTAAATTTAATCGATTTAAAATTTCTACAGCTTGAGTAATTTCAGTTTGAGTTACCCAACCAATGCGTCCCACCATCATAATTCCATTGCAGAAGGAAGCGACGATTCGGGCATCAACTGTACCTAAAATAGCTGGAGCATCTATCAATACTAAGTCATAGCTTTGCTCAAATAACTCGATGAGTTCTTTCATGCGCTGAGAACTGAGCAATTTTACTGGGTCTTCTGGTACAGGCCCGGCGGTTAAAATATCGATGGAAGGGTGAATAGGTTGGATGTAGTCTTGTACATTGGTACTAGTTTCATCAACTAGTAATAAAGATAGTCCCCAATCGTTGGATAGTTGGAGAATTTTGTGGAGTTTAGGCGATCGCAGGTTAGCATCAATTAGTAGTACCCGTTGGTGCATATGAGCCGCACTTGCAGCTAATCCTAACGCCAAAGTTGTACGTCCTTCTCCTGGTAGCGCAGAAGTTACCATCAGAGAATTAAAGGGAAAGGGATACTTTAAAATCTGCGTATTTTGGTACACCATATCTAAGGTTTCGTGACAAGGTAGCCAAGAGTCAGTTTCTACCAAAGAAGGTGCTGTGTTACGCCGCCAGTTCCAAGCTAGACTCGGTAGCCGCTTTTCCATCGCATTGGATGCAAGTTTCGGCACGGAACCTAGTAGTCTTAGGTTGCTTACTCTCTGTAAATCCTGTGCTGAATGAATCACGCGATGACGTATCCCCCAAATCAAGGCCATAACAACGCCCAAAACTGGCCCGACAACCATACCCCCAAAAACAAGTAATAGTTTGTCATAACTGTTATATGTTGCCAGAGTAGGTTCTTCTAACACTTGCCAATCAAACCCCGCCTGCGTAATTTGTAATCCTACAAACTGTTGTGTTTGCACCATTTGCTCTAACGCTTGGCGGTGAGTTGCCACTTCTGACAGTAGACGTTGAGATTCTGCTATCAAACTGGGATATTTTTTTAACTCTGCACTAATTCGCTGTTCTGATGCTACTAAACTCTTTTCGTTATTTATTAACCCTTGGGCAATTTTTTTTAACTGGGTTAACTCCTCTACTAGTTGCTCTTGTGTTAATATTGCTACTTTTTGAGTATCTGCTGTTAGTTGCTTTGCTTCTTGTTGCAAAAGTTTTAATTGATTCTGGCGTTGCTGTTTCAGACTTTCAATGATGGGAGAATTATCTGTATAGCGTAATTGTTCCTGCGCTAATAATTGTTCAGTTTTTTGTACCTCACTGAAAAGTGTTTGGTAGCGAATTGATTGGTTTAAACTAGAAGAAATCAGTGCTTGTTGAGTTGAAACAACTATATTCTGCTCTAAATTTTGCTGGCGATCGCGTACATTTTGCAACTCAGTGCGAGTAGTTTGTAGCTGTTGTTGAGTTTCAGCCAGAGAGTTGATTAGGACTTGTCTTTGTGATTGAGGATCTAATAAATTGTGCTTCTTCCGAAAATTTTCGAGATTAATTTCTGCCTGTTTCACCTGCTTTTGTAGTAGTGGTAGGCGAGTATTAACAACGGCTAATCCTTTATTTAAACGTTCTTGTCGTTGCTCAATATTATAGTCCTGGTAAACTTTCTGTAAAGCTAATAAAACTTTGCGTGCTTTAACTGGATCATTATGTTGGAAGGAAACTTCAAAAACAGGAGTAACGAACTTATTTACTCCTGTTTTTCTCTCTAATTGAGTGACTTCTAGATGTAACTTTTGCCCATTAGTTGATTTGCTTTTGATGTCTCCTACAGTAATATTTGGATAGTTTGAGCGTAGTATATTTACTGTCCTTTCCATCAACTTAGAACTCAGCATTAAATTCTTCTGAGCAGTATAGTAATCAACTAATGGAGGCTTTGCATCAGTTGATTTAGTATCTGTACTCTGAGGAATATTATTTAAATTAATACCTTCATATACATTGGAACTTACTAAGATTTGCATATAACTCTTGTAAGTCGGTTTTGTCATCATAGCCAGCAGGCTAGTGACTGACATGACAATACAAGAAACTCCCAATACTATAAATCGCCGACGTAGTAAGATTTTAGATATATGTCTAAATCTTACTTGGTTTTGTGACGAGTTGGTTACAAATTCCCCTTGATTTAGACTGATTCTAGACACTAGTAAATTCCTCAAGTAATGTAACAATGTATCTATAAAATAATAAGAATTTCTCCAAAAGTAATAGATAAATAGAAATTAATATGGAGACATAGAGCCTAAAATAATCTTCTTTTCTGAATTATGTCAACTATCTCTAGAATTTTTTACTGTATCCTTATTTAATACCCCCAAGTATTTTTTAATATATCTAAATTAAATATTTATAGTAATACTTGTAGTTATCAATGATTCTAGTACAACCTAAAACTAGTAATATGATTAGTATTAAGTCACAAGCTAAAGATAAAATGTGACAACAGAAATTATCATTATTGTTATGAAAATCACAAAAAGAAATTAATCGGAAATCAAAGAGAACTTCAAAAGCCCTTGAATAATAGTTGTTTCGGACTATTTGAGTGATTGAAAAAATAGTTACTTCCGAATATATATCTCGTTATTAAAGACGTATGTAGTGAATAAATATACTTTGTATATATTATTCAAAGACAAATAGAAGATAGCTGAAAATAAATGTATAATGCGGTTCTATTTATTGGGTAATTTCTGGCATAAAATCAATGGAATAGTAACGTATTTAGAAATAATTTTGCATATTAAAATTGAAGCTAAGATAAAATCACTAGTTACTTTCCGGTTGTGTTTTGCAAATAGTGGTATTTGCAGAAATGGTATCTTTTCAAGAAACACAGGTGATAGGTGATAGAAAAGAGCGAAGGTAATATGACGTGAGTTCGATGATCTCTCCCCAACCCCTCTCCGACGCGGAGAGGGGCTTAAATATCTGGAAATATCAACGAAAAATAAAGGTTTTAAAGCCTCTCTCCTTGCAGGGGAGAGGTTTGGAGAGGGGTTTTTAAAACTCGTCGAACTCGCGTTAACACGGTTTGGATAAGAAAGATAATTTGCCAAAATAATAACGCCTGTAGAGACGTTGTGGTGCAACATCTCTACCCACCCATAACGTTAACCGAAACGTATTGAGAGGGAAGGAGTGTATTTCTTTGATTTTTGCTACTGATATCTTGCACTATTCTCAGTATCAGCAATCCATTAGGTATCTTTACTTTGAGGTGACAAGTTTTTGCTGCTATTTAAGATAATTTCCCGCCGTCTGGGGATATCATAAGTCATGAAATCATAAGCCATATCTGTACGAGGAAAAATAGCACGGGCTTCTCTTAGTAAATCTCTTAAATCTAAAACATTGCCAGGAGCGTAGCGGGGGCTAAAATGAGTCATAATCAGTTTATGCGCTCCCGCCGCTAATGCTGTTTGTGCGGCCATTGTAGTGGTTGAGTGCAACCTTTGAAAAGCCATCTCTGCATCCTGATGAGCAAAAGTAGCCTCATGGATTAACACATCAGCATCCTGAGCCAATTCCACTGCACCATCACAATAAATTGTATCTGTACAATAGGCAAACTTACGCCCCAATTCTGTGGGGCCGCATAAATCCGTCCCCTTGATGATTCGTCCATCAGCTAGAGTGACAGTTTCACCGCGTTTGAGTTGACCATAAATCCTACCAGGAGGAATTTGCAAGGCTTCAGCTTTGTCTACATCAAAGCGTCCGGTGCGGTCTTTTTCAGCTACACGATAGCCAAAAGCTGTAATGCGGTGATGCAAAAGACCGCAACTAACAGTAAATTCTTCATCTTCATAGACTACACCTGGACGAACTGCATGGACTTTAATTGGGTAGGAAAAATGTGTATGGGAGTAACGTGAAGCGGCTTGGATATAGTCACTTAATCCAGATGGGCCATAAATATCAACTTTTTCCACATTACCAGCCAAACCGCAACTAGCCAAAAGTCCCATCAAACCAAAAATGTGGTCGCCGTGCATATGCGTGACAAAAATTCGGGATAGTTGGCTACTTTTTAGTTCACTCCGCAGCAGTTGGTGCTGAGTACCTTCACCACAGTCAAATAACCACAGTTCTGCCCTTTGCGGTAATCTGAGGGCAACACTAGAAACATTACGTGATCTTGTAGGTACACCCGAACTTGTCCCCAAAAATGTGATCTGCACAGCGTTTTCTAGCCTTTTTTTTGCTGAATTTAAACCTCTGTTTTATATAGTGGCAGGTTATTCAGCAAATTTACAACAGGCGTTTATTCCTTTATCGTCCTACTCCCTACTCTCTACTTTCAATAGTCTCACTCCTGATGAGTCAGAAGAATCTTTGGGAGGTTTTTGATCATCAGGTGGCTGATAGCCTGCTGATGCAGCTTGAGTGACACTAAATAGACTCAAAACACAACTGATTAAAAGTTTGTGCAGAAGCCATTTCCTGTAAGTCATGGTTTTTCCTCCTATGGCATTGCACTGTTCCAGGATTCAGAGAACTGACGAGTTATATTTACTTACAAGTTATATTTCTGATATGGGCAGAAAGCACCACTAAAAATTGCCGAAAAACATTCTGAAATTTAGCAATTAGAAATTTTAAAGCAATGCGATCGCATCTTTGTCTCTGGAAGGGTGTAATACATCACGCGATCGCTAGTAAAAAACTAGACTCAATCGAGTCTTAACTTCTGTGAGCGCAAAACATTAGTAGCCTACGAGAAATTACTTAAAAGATTAATTATAAAAATTTACTTGCCGTTGCTCAAAAATAAAGATTATAACTAAGTGGAATTGGATAAATAATCTACAAGTTTTGATACGAGAGCATTCGATAAGCTAGTGATTCTGACTAGGTTAACAAGTGATACACAAGCGATCGCTTCATTTCTCTTAGTTAACTTTACTGCAATCTAAAACATATTAAAGAGGTTAAGTTCTTATGGCTTTAGCAACAGGTGATATTGCTTTTATATCCTTCAATGGTGATGAAGATGGCTGGTCGATTGTCACATTTGTAGATATAGTCCCTAGTACCATCATTTACTTTAGCGATAATTCATATAATGGTACTAGTTTTGGCACTGGTGAGAGTTCATTTGAATGGAATACTGGAGCTAATACAATTACTGCTGGTACTGTAATTCGCTTTAGTAAAATTGATGCTGCCACCCGTGCCGCCTCCGTTGGTACATTCAGCGTGGCTACTGGTACTAACATTGGTCTTAGTGTAAGTAGTGAGACTATTTATGCTTATCTCGGTACTAGTGCCACCACTCCGAATGTATTTCTAACTGCTGTGTCAACTGAAGGGGTAGCTGCGTTAACTTCTGCGGGACTAACTAATGGGGTTGACTCAATTGTCCTCACTAATAGTACGGATTATGGCATATATAACGGACTACGTACTGGAGAATCGAGTTTTGCCAACTACAAAACCCTGGTTAACAACTCCAGCAATTGGACAGTCGATACTACTAATGACTACAGCACAACAGTTCCTGATACTACAAGCTTTACGATCGCTACAGCAATACCCATAGTTAACCTTGTCAACTCTGGTGATAGCACTAATGTCACTGAAGGTGGTGCGACAGATTCCTATACTGTAGTTCTCAATAGTCAGCCATCTCAAGATATCACCATCAACATCAACCCCGACTCTCAGACAATTACCAGTGTAACTACCCTCACCTTCACCCCTAGCAACTGGAATATAGCTCAAACTGTCACAGTAACAGCAGTAGATGATACAACTGTCGAGGGTGGACATTTCAGCACGATCGCCCACCAAATCAACGGAACTAATGTTGGCACAGTTAGAGTCGGTATCAGCGATAACGATTTCGGATTGCTAAGAAAAATTGGTAGCTTTACTGGTCAAGGGGCAGAGATTACCGACTATGATCCAATCACCAAGCGGTTATTTGTGGTTGATGGTTCGGCATTTATTCGCATTTTGAATTTTAGTGACCCCACCAATCCTACAGAAGTTAATGCAATTGACTTAACTGCTTATGGTAGTCAAGCCAACAGCGTAGCCGTAAAAAATGGCCTTATAGCGATCGCACTCGAAGCTACAATTACAACTGACCCCGGCAAAGTAGTTTTCTTTGATACTGCTGGCAACTTTTTAAAAGAAGTCACAGTTGGGGCTTTACCTGACATGGTGACATTTAGCCCTGACGGTACAAAAGTCCTCACCGCCAATGAAGGAGAACCCGATGATGGTGTTGATCCAGAGGGTTCTATCAGCATCATTGATATCTCTCAAACTGTGGCTAATGCAACGGTGACAACAGCTACTTTTACTAGCTTTAATGGACAAGAAGCCACACTTAGAAGTCAAGGTGTACGCATATTCCCTGGTAAAACAGTTGCCCAAGATGTAGAACCAGAATACATTACCTTTTCTCAGGATGGAACTAAAGCCTGGGTAACATTGCAAGAAAACAACGCTATAGCAATTGTAGATATTGCCACTGCAACGGGTGAAAATATTTTCGGTTTAGGTGCAATTAATCATAACCAGCCAGGAAATGAATTAGATGCTAGTGATAGCGATGGTGGTATTAATATTCTGAATTGGCCAGTATTTGGGTTGTTTATGCCCGATGCGATCGCCTCTTTTGCTGCCAATGGTCGCACTTACTACATTACAGCTAATGAAGGTGATGCTCGTGATGAAGACGCACGAGTAAAAGACTTAAATCTCGATCCTACGATATTTCCTAATGGTACGTTACTCAAGCAAGATGCTAACTTAGGACGACTAACAGTTTCCACAATTGATGGAGATACCGATGGGGATGGTGACTATGATCAACTATTTGCCTATGGTACTCGCTCCTTCTCAATTTGGGATGACCAGGG
>NZ_JAYGGZ010000010.1:0-103913 GCF_034931465.1 Anabaena sp. UHCC 0399
AGAAAACGGGGGAGGATGTCAATTCACACTGTCAAAATTCCGACAAAATCAGGCTGGAGATACTCCACACTGACAAGACAAATTCAGTTAAATAAAAAGATGGTAAAAATAACAGATAAATCAATGCCTGTAACCCAGTTAAATAATTTGCCTAACACAGCAAAGTTAAACAAAAATGCTACGCCAGAATTAGGACTAGTTTGTATTACTGCGGATAAAAAAGTTCGCTTTCGGACAATGACACGCACACGCTACTTACAACTATCCCTGAGTCAGCGTGAAACTGCGTTGAAAGAAATCTATCAACATAACTTGCAACGGTTGCATGATGCCCTTTCCTTTTGTGAAGAGAACAAGATTCGCCTATATCGAATGTCTTCAGCCTTGTTTCCCCTCAATGATATGGAAGACGAAATTGGGGCAAATATTTTAGAAGCAATGAGTGCTGATTTAGAGAAAATCGGTCAAAAAGCCCAATCCTTGCACATCAGAATGGTACTACACCCAGATCAATATGTAGTGCTGAGTTCTGATTCTCCCGAAATAGTCCAAAACAGCATCAAAATCTTAGCCAGACACGCCCAAACCCTAGATTTATTAGGCTTACCTCGTTCACCTTGGTCATTGATGAATATTCATGGTGGCAAATCCCAACGTAGCGAACAACTAATCAAAGTCATCTCCGAATTACCAGCCAACATCAAAAACCGTTTAACACTAGAAAACGACGAATATGCCTACAGTGCCGACGAAATTTTAGCAGTATGCCAACAAGCTAACATCCCGATGGTATTTGATGCCCATCATCATATTTGCCACGAAAAACTAGACAGCTACAATCATCCCAGTGTAGATGCCATGTTTGACGCAGCTAGAGAAACCTGGACACAACCAGACTGGCAACTAGTACACATTTCCAACGGTGAACAAGCATTCAACGACAGAAAACACAGCGATTTAATCACCGCCATGCCCAACATTTACCACCAAGCCCCCTGGATAGAAATCGAAGCCAAACAAAAAGAAGTAGCAATTTCACATTTGCGCTCATGGTGGCTTATGGGACAATAGTTTCAACCTCAAACACTCTCTGCGCCTCTGCGCCTCTGCGTGAGAAAATCATAAGACTATGGCGATCGCAATCGATTTTGGTACAAGTAACACAGTCATTGCTCGTTGGAATCCCGTCACCCAACAGCCCGAAACCCTTACCCTCTCAGGCTTATCAATTCAACAAAGCCTCAACCCCCCATTAATTCCCAGCCTAGTGTACGTTGAAGATGCCAACCAAGGTAAAATCATTGTAGGGCAACAAGTACGCGATCGCGGTCTTGACCTCAAAAGCGACACCCGATTTTTCCGCAGCTTCAAACGAGGAATCGGTTCAGATATCCAAGGTTTCCTCCCAGAACTAGACGGACAAACCGTCACCTTTGAACAAGTAGGACAATGGTTTCTCACCCAAGTCATTCAACAACTCGCACCCCAAGAAGGCGGCTTAGATTCCCTAGTCTTAACCGTCCCAGTAGATAGCTTTGAAGCCTATCGCTATTGGCTAGGTAAAGTTTGCCAAGCCCTCCCCGTCGAACAAGTGCGGATGCTAGACGAACCCACAGCCGCCGCTTTAGGCTACGGTTTAGCCGAAGAAGAAAATCTCTTAGTCATTGATTTCGGTGGCGGGACTTTAGATTTATCCCTCGTCCAATTAAATAAAAGTAGCCAAGCCAACACCAAACCCGTAGGCTTTCTCCTCAAATGGGGTAATAAATCCCTAGCGGAAGACTCCAAACAAAAAGTCAAAACCGCCCGTGTATTAGCTAAAGCTGGGCAGAATTTAGGCGGTACAGATATTGATAATTGGTTAGTAGATTATTTTGCCAAAACCCAAGGATTAGCCGTCAGTCCCCTCACCATGCGACTAGCGGAGAAAGTCAAAATTCAGCTATCCAGCCAAAACCAAGCTAGCGAGGTGTATTTTGATGATGAAACCTTTGAAAGCTACGAACTGGAATTAAACCGCGACACCCTGGAAAATATCCTCAAAGAACACGCCTTTTTTGAGCAATTAGATGAGTCAATGACCAATCTATTGCAGCAAGCACGTCGCCAAGGAATTGAACTCTCGGATATTAACGCCGTTTTGTTAGTGGGTGGGACTGTGCAGTTACCAGCAGTGCAGACATGGGTGAGGCAGTATTTTGCACCCGAAAAGATTCGTTCCGAACGTCCCTTTGAAGCGATCGCCCAAGGCGCATTACAACTATCCCAAGGCGTAGAAATCAAAGATTTTCTCTACCATAGTTATGGTGTACGCTATTGGGATCGCCGTAACCAACGCCATAGTTGGCATCCCATTATTAAAGCTGGACAAGGCTACCCCATGAGTCAGCCAGTAGAGTTATTCTTAGGTGCTTCCCTAGAGAATCAACCCAGCATAGAGTTGATTATTGGGGAACTAGGGGCGGAAACAGGGGGTACAGAAGTGTATTTTGATGGCGATCGCTTAATTACTCGCCGCCTGGATAGTGGTGTCACCAGCGTCAAACCCTTGAATGATCAAGCAGGCGCAAGAACCATTGCTCAACTCACACCCGCAGGTTTTCCAGGGAGCGATCGTATTAAGATTATGTTTCAAGTTGATACACAAAGGTTTTTAAGAATCACCGTTGAGGATTTATTAACCAATGACACGCTGTTAGAAAATCAACTCGTAGCTCAGTTAAGTTAAGTAGTTACTGATTGGTAGTTTGAGACTGGTGCTTTCGATTTATGTATTCACCATAGAGCTTGGTTAAGGGAGTCGCACTTAAGCCTTGAGCAAGAATAGAAGCACAAATCATCAGGCTGCAAACTAACCAAACCTCGTATACTCTAACTTGCTGTACAGAATAACCAGCGTAAAAAATAGCAGCCACACCAATAGGGCCAAACCAGCCAACAAACAGATCTTCTTGAAGATTATGAATAGGACGAATGTAGCGATGGAGCAATAAAATTGCTGGTATTCTTCGTAAAAGCAATATGGCTACTACCAATAAAACTAAATTCCACCATCCCAAAGCTAACCATTCCCGCCAAGGGATAGTTAAGCCCAACAAAATAAAAATCGGTAAAGTAAAAAAGCGGTTAATTGCTTCTTGAATGTTGTCTTCCTCTGCTCTCTCTTTACCGCTAACAACATGACTAAAAGCCAAACCAGAAACAAATACAGCCAGAATTCCATCTGAGCCTAGTAACTTGGCAGCACCTAATACTGTCAAACTCAGAGCAATTGTGTAACTCAAAAAAGATTGCCGTTCAATTGTTCCTTTACGTTCAGCCCATTCTAAGAGATAACCAGCGATGTAACCAAACACTATGCCAAACAGAACAGCCATCCCAACTTCCCATAAAACGACATGAATCAACCAGTCAGATAGCACATCACCGGAAGAAGGCTTTAGCATCAGGATACACAACAATACAAAAGGATAAGCCAAGCCATCATTAGCACCTGACTCAGCCGAAATGATGTGTCGCAAACGTCCAGGAAGGTTATCTTCAGCTACAACACCTGTAACAATAGAAGTTGAGACAATGGGGTCAGTTGGTGTAATTGTCGCCCCAACTAACATCGCCTCCCAAAAAGGTATTTTTAAAATCCAATAGACGATTAAACCACTGATTACCCACATCATGGGCATGACCAATCCTAAAAGGATTGCCAAAGGTTGCCAATTACGGAAAACATAATTTTTAGGCAGTCGCAGGGCTACCCCCATCAAGCCAATCGCTAGCGTAAAACGGGCAGCTTCCTCTAACAGTTTTTCTTGTGCTATTCCCCAACCATTGGGATTCACTAATCCCAAACCGATAGGCCCCAGCAATAATCCCAATAGGAGAGCTGTTAAAGGGTCGCTAGTCCACCAATTTCGGCGGAAATAGTCAGATAACAGTCCCAGAAATAGAACGATCGCACCAATGGCTGTAACTACAATATTAAGTTCATCCAATTTCAGTCACCAAATGCTGATGGATTAAGGTTTTTTACTACTAGAGAATATTTTTAAGCGATCGCCATTCTGAATTACATCCATCTTGAGGAGAAAACTTGGAAAATGCAAATATGGCAATAGATATAACCTAATATTTAAATCCATTGCATAGGGTCTAGTTGGTAGTATTTTTTCAGTAGCTCATAAAGTGCTGGATGTAGTTGCAATAATTGCTGTGGCTTTTCAAAGAAAGTCTCAGTTGACACCGCAAAAAACTCTGCGGGATTTGTTGCGCCATAACTATCAATGACAGTCTCAACACCTTGCTGCACATCATGACAAAGTTGTTGATATTCTGCCGTCATTACCCTAGACCAAATCCCATAATCTAACTGACCTGACAAAATTGGCACACCTTCAGCTTTACCATCTTCTTGATCTAACTGATGAGCAAATTCATGCAGCACAACATTATGTCCATCTCTCCAGTTGTGAATATCTCCTTGTACCTGCTGCCAAGATAATATCAATTGGTCTTTAGTCCATGATTCACCTAATCTGGCATCACGTCTTTCTTCAACAATATAATTATCAATAGCAACAGTTTGATTAACAAAATATGTACCAGGATAAATCAAAATTGAACGCAATTTAGGAAAGTATTCACCGCGCTCATTCAGTAGTAGTAAACAGGCAACAGCAGCAATAGTGATTTTCATCTCTTCCGTTACCTGTAATCCTCCACAACCAATGAATTCTTTTTCTGCTAAGAAAACTTGCATATGTCCCTGAAGTCGTCGCCGTTCTGCCGGAGAGAGGCGTAGATAAATAGGTAAATTATTTTCAGCGATCGCATTCCACAAAGCAGGAAACATCCGCTTTTGCATACGGCTTCTGCGTTTTCTCTTCAAAACGGGACTGAGAAAAATGACAGCAATAATCAACCCAATAATTAGAAAAATAATAATTGCTTTAAACATTGCTTGTTAGTGCTGATTACTATCTATCTATAAAAATCAGATTTTTTGGAATACACATAGGAACTACATCTAGGTCTTGGTGGGCAAAGCCCACCAAAAATTACTGTAATTACGAATTACGTAAAGCCTGCGGCATAGCTGCGCTTAGAGCGTAGCGGGACGCAGTCCATTACGAATTACGAATTAAATATCTCCCCCCACTACTACATCTCGAATTCGTAAACTAGGGCCACCACAACCTACAGGTAAACCATTTTGCCCACCTTTGCCACAACCGCCGGATTCATCCCAGTAGAAATCATCGCCAATAGCTTCAATATCTGCCAAAGTTTGAAAAACATTACCCGAAAGCGTCACATCTTTGACTGGTTCAGCAATCTCACCATTTCTAATCATCCATGCCTCCCCCGCGCTAAAGGTGAACATTTCTCCATTCGTCATTCCACCCAGCCAATTGCGGGCGTATACTCCTTCTTTAATACCCGTAAATAAATCTGCAACTGGGGTTTTACCCCGTTCAATCCAAGTATTAGTCATGCGGACAATCGGGTTATAGTGATAATTGAGACAGCGAGCGTTACCTGTTGGGCTTTCCTCTAACTTGCCTGCGGTTTCACGGGAATGTAAACGACCAACTAAAATACCATCTTTAATCAGTTGAGTAGTAGTGGCTGGTGTCCCTTCATCATCATAAAAATAGCTACCGCGATGACCTTCTGGGGCTGCACCATCAAAAATTTGTAGTTCTTCCGGGCCAAATTGCCGTCCGATGGTCATGACTTCCAGTAAATCGGGGTTTTCGTAAGCCATATCAGCTTCCGAAAGATGCCCAAAAGCTTCGTGAACAAATAAGCCCGTCAGAATAGGGTCAATCACTACAGTGTAGGTATTTCCCTTGACTGTCGGTAAAGATAAGGCAGCAACAGCCCTTTGTGACGCACTTTTTACCTGTTCATCCAGATTCATTAAATCTTCGTAAGCTTTGCGAGAACCTGTAGTTTCCCTCCCAGTTTGGACAGTTTCGCCATTTCTGGCGGTGGCTGCAAAGCGCATTTCCATGTCTACCCAAGATTGATTGATGAGAGTCCCTTCTGAGGTAGCAAGGATAATTCTTTGGGAACTATCGCTATAACGAACCGAGGTAGTAGTGATGCGATAATCTTCAGCCTTTAATAGTTCAGTATAGCGATCGCACAATGCCTTTTTCTGCGAGAGGGTTACTTGACGCGGATCTTTCCCTGTCAATGGTAGAGTGCATACTGCTTGCACCGGGTCAATAGAAGCAAGTAAAGTTTCTTCATCACCTACCATCCGTGCAGCAGCCACTGCTTCCTCAATGCGTTCCTTAATAGTAGAAAGCTGATTAAAACTGCTTAACCCCCAGCCACCTTTATAACAAGCGCGGATATGTCCACCACTAGAGATTCCTTCACTAAGGGTTTCCACCTTGTCGCCACGTAACAAGATATCTGTCCCTTCTGATTCTTCTAAGCGAATCATCAAATAATCTACACGGGATGAGTAGCGGGCGATGAGGTCAAAAAGTAAATTTTGTGCGTCAGCAAGTGTAGTCAACATTTCTCGGTAGTCACCAGACAAACTGCATTTATTCTGCAATTATTTGGGTGATATTTGCTATTCATACCTAATTGCATTCAAAAATTTTAGTTTTGGCAGTGTAGGTTTTTAATAAAGTAATCAGTGATGACTGTAAAACTAACGGACGAATCATAGTTTCATCAACCCTTACACCCCTACACTGATAAAGAATACAACAAAGTAGAAATACTAGCTATGATTGCAACTTGGTATCAATAATACAGTCTGCCTTTAACAGCGTAAAATTTCCCGTCTCTAAAGCAGAACAATACTTTGTTAATCTTGCTAACGCTGGAGTAGTATTCTTAGACAAATTGCTAACAGCCTCAGTAAAGACTGGCTGAAAACTTTTCAACCAAGTTTTACTCGTGAGATACTCAACTTTAAAGGATGTACTTTCTACCAGCCAGAAATCGACTCCATATTTTTGAATTAGTTGTTTTGCTGGTGTTAAATTCTGGCTATATTGGGCATGAATCAAATCAATAGTGCGTTGGCGAATCTGAGAGTAGTAACCTAAATGGAAAGGCAAAGCATATTCTCTACCCACCAAAATAGGTCTTTGAGCAAAAGTTGGAATGTTATCTGCCTCATCTGCAAGAGTAGCAACTAGACTATCTTTGGGTTGCTGTTGTAAAAATTTGTACAATACTGATGCTGTAGATTGCCTATAATCGCTAGTAGGAAAGCGTCCCGAAAAGTTAGGGTACAACAACAGAACAATTACTAAAGTCACGGCTAATGCCGGTTGCCAAAGTTGGCGTTTTTTCCGATAAGTCTGGAATAACCAATCAAAGATAACAGTTAAGGTAATACCTGCGGCAATAGCCATCACTATTCGCAAAGTATGCACTGTGTAGCGAGTAGGAAAAAACAACTTGAGCAGGAAAGCATGGGCAGCAAAAAACAATATCAACGATACGATAATAATCTGTAGCAATATTTTGACTTCAGTATTAACAATTCTGACGAGAGGAAACTTGTCAAGTTTTCGTTGCACCATTGGAAAGAACAACCCCATCCAAATCAGAGGAGGCATTAATGGGGGCAAGATTCCACTATGTTGTCCAATCAACCAAAATTTCGCAGAATTATAGTCAAAAAAAGGATGTCGTCCTTCTGTCCACAGTTCTGGCATCATCCAAGCTTGAGTAGCAGTGACAACGGGGCTAAACTCAGATGAAGCTAAAATATAGGGTAACATCACTAGAAATGCTAATACCGCAATAGCAACTAGCAAAAAATAATTATGTCGTAACCGAATAAATAAAATGCCTAGACAAATAAATAATAGGGGAGGATAAAATAATCCAGACAGCATAATAATCAGGCAAATAATTAACCAAGAACTCCTAATTAGATAATAGAAAAATGCCAAAAGCAACGGATATACAAAAGACCTAGGTGTGGCAGAAACTAAGTCAGATTGAAACCAGAGACTTTGGTTGAGCAATAAGGTAGTAATAAATGCAGCCCCTGGTACTGGAAAAATTTTTAGAGATAAATAAAAACAATACATAGTAACAATCAAGCCCAAAAAGATGGGTAGAATTTTACTTAGCAAAAGTGGATTGATGCCTAAATTAGCCATCAGTTTATATAAAGTGGCATATCCTAATGGTGTAATCGATTGAAAATAATCTGCGATCAAATCATTGTGAAATAATTCTGGATCTACAAACTGTTGCATCCAAAATACATATTCTCGTGCATCATCTTGAGCAACATACTCAGTTTTGAAGGCTCTTTGTAGTCCCAAAATGCCATAAAATAAAGAAAATCCTAAACTCAGAGTTAAAGGCAATAAAATCAATCTCCAATGGCATTTATCACCAGAAGTAGAAGCAGGATTAATTGGTGCGGTGAAAAACTTATGCAGATACATTAAAAGCATTATTAATCATATAATTAAAGGTTTGTAGTAAGAACTTTAGTCCTGTCTTCCGGTAAGCAAGCATCATATACAAAAAATGGCTATTCGCGCAGCGTTCCCGTAGGGTAGTCCTGACTAAGAAATCAATTACAGAAAGTTGTTGCTTATTCAAAAACATACTTTTCCGCTACCTTCCAATAGCGGGAGAATCGCTTGAGGTCAATATGCCCATCGTAATCAAAGAATGGTTCAACTTCAAACACCTCTAGGTTTAAAGAACGCTCAATTTCATCGCAGATATCATTAAACCGAGGACTAGGGCTATCGGTTGTCGCTACCAATTCAGCATTATGTTCTTGAGCAAAAGCTAAAATTTCTTGCGCCACATTACCGCGACGAATTTTAACAGGTAACTCTAGCAAGCATTCATAAATAAAAGTCAGCCGTTTGAGGCTGAGTTGCCATTCTTCTATTAAAGCATCATCCCAAACCCAAATAGCCGGCGCATCCGGGTATGCTTGTAAAGCAGGGTTTTCAGGACTTAAACAGTCACCATGTATCCAAATAATTTTAGTCATTAGTTATTATTTTTCTGTCACCTGTCACCTGTCACCTGTCACCTATTCCCTACTTCCTGCCCTTTTGCCAACTTTGACTATTGGGTTTTTTGGTAAATTCGCCTTTGGGAAAAAGTCGCTGTTCTAATTCTTCATAGCTACCTTCAAAATCACAATGACCGTAGAGGGGACATTTTTGACAATACACTCCTTTGGTGTAGCGTTCTAAGTTTTCACGGTTGAAAAAATAAGGTTTATGACTGAAGGTGCTAACTACCCACTGCCAAGACATATTATTACTAGCAGGATCACCGTCTAATAGGTGTTCTAGAAACCATTTTGCACCTGCTTGCCAACGAATGCGCCGCCAATGGACAACGTAAGCTGCTAACCACATCCGCATATGGTTATGTAGGTAGCCAGTCTCTCGTAGTTCTTGGCTGAAGTTGTCTATGCAAACTAAGCCTGTAGTACCTTCTTTGATATTTTGGGGTAACTCTACTGCGTATTCGGCTATGGTGTAGCCGGTTTTGTATTCTTCTTGGTCTTGCCAAATGTTATTTCCTAGCTTGACATATAATCTTTGCCAATAGTCTCGCCAACCCAACTCGTTAATCAGTTTGGTTGCATCATCACGGTGTTGGATGTTATTAAGTACATAATCACGAATTTCTCGCAGGCTTAAAACGCCATAACGAATGTAGGGCGAAAGTTTGGTTACATCGCCTGTTAAAAAATTGCGTGTTTTGGCGTAGGATGCTGGGGTGATTTTTTGTAAGGCTTGTTCGGCTGCTTTCCTTCCTCCCAACGTGTTGCTAACATGATCATCACGTTCTGCGGCTTGGGGGAATTGTTCCCGTAGATAAGTTATTAATTCATCTCGACTAGCAAATTCACGCTGCATAAGTTACTCATTTACAATGTTAATGCCGTGATGGTAATCTTAATTCCTCACTTGGCTATATTAATACCACGACGGTAATCTTAATTCCTCACTCGGCTATGTTAATCCCACGATGGTAATGTTAATTCCTCACTCAGCTATGTTGATGCCGTGACGGCAATGTTAATTCCTGACTTGGCTATGTTAATTCTTATTTGAATTCGCTGTCAGATGTAGATGTAGTTTGGTGAAGCAAAGCGTAACCCAACATTTATCTTGGTGTTTGGTGTCGCGTAGACGCAACCCGCTGCAAGTATCGTTCTACCCACGCTACAATTTTTTGTTGATAAGTTGTTTGGAAAGTGGTTGGCTGTGATTTTAAGTATTTATCGATACCCCCTAACCCCCAAAGGGGGGAATAGATTCAAAGTCCCCCTTTTTGGGGATCTGGAAGTATTTGATACATCACTAAAAACTTTTTAAACCTCCTCTGAACAAGCAATTTTTTTAACCAAAGATATAGTGTTAGCTAAACCCATAGATTGATGAAGAGATGAGTAGCAACAGCGAGACTGGAGAGTAGAATTAATATCAAGTAGCAAAATGGTATCTCAACAATCTCGACAATATCAACGTGCAATTGGCACATTTAGAAACAAACAAGAAGCGGAACGAGCGTTACACGAATTAAAAAACTCTGGTTTTTCAATGGATCGGGTTTCTATCCTGGCAAAAAATACCGATCGCAACGAGCAAATAGCTGGTGCTGAAGTCAGAGATCGTGGTGATACAGAGGCTCAAGAAGGTGCTGGTATTGGTGCAACGACAGGAGCGGTCTTGGGTGGACTTGGTGGATTACTCGTTGGTTTGGAAGCTTTATTAATCCCAGGAGTAGGGCCGTTTCTCGCCGCCGGGACAATCGCCACTACCTTAGCTGGTGCTGGTATTGGTGCAGCCGCCGGTGGTATTGTGGGAGCATTGACTGGCATGGGTATCCCGGAAGAAGACGCAAGAAATTATAGCGATCGCGTTTCTCAAGGTGAATACTTAGTCATTATCGAAGGTACAGAAGCAGAAGTTGAACACGCTGAGAGAATTTTAAGAGATCGCGGTATTCGCAATTGGCAAGTACACAACATCAGCGATACTCGTGGTTATAGCACCGAAGTAGCACCTACAGCTACTCAGCGAGATATAGACACATATCCTGGAACAGTACCCGACAGCGATGCAGTGGAAATTATTGATAAGCGCGATCGTTTAAGATAATTTCAATTGCCAAAAGTAGCTACAAACCCCGGTTTCTTGGAGAAACCGGGGTTTTAAAAATAAAATGACTTTCAACTTCCGCGTAGAAGTTCTAGCTACTATGATTTTTCCAATTATTTAGTATATCTTTCACTAAAACTTCCTGTATCCAAATTTGTAAAACAATCACCAACGGCACAGCCAAAAATACACCTAAAAAGCCGA
Source organism: Anabaena sp. UHCC 0399 (assembly GCF_034931465.1). Classification (NCBI taxonomy): domain Bacteria; kingdom Bacillati; phylum Cyanobacteriota; class Cyanophyceae; order Nostocales; family Nostocaceae; genus Anabaena; species Anabaena sp. UHCC 0399. The sequence continues at coordinate 11,340 of NZ_JAYGGZ010000010.1, forward strand.
AAAATGTCCCAAAAATAACTACAGATAATAAAGTAACTGCGGGTAGGAGTGATACTTGAGTTTTCATTACCCAAGGCACTATAATCAGACTTTCAACTTGCTGAATAATAAAATATAAAACTACTACTGCAACGGCTTTCCAAGGAGAATCAGCTAAAGCTAGCAAAGCAGGCGGAAACACACTCAATGTAGGGCCAACATTGGGGATAAACTCTAATAATCCTGCCAAAATAGCATTAATTAATGCTAGTGGTACACCCAAAATTGACAATCCAATATAGCTCAAAATACTAATTAGCAACATAGTCAATAATGTGCCTTTTATCCAACCAGTTAAAGATGTTGCACATTTATTTAAAATAATATTAATTCGCTGACGATAAAATGCAGGAAATAATAATATAAAACCTCTACGATAATGCTTAGGATGTGCCATTAGCATGACAGTTAATGCAAGTAACAGCAGCAATCCTAAAATAATAGTCAGGGAACTACTGATTAAAAAGAAAAAGTTATTAAATAGCCGATTTAACCAAAGCTGTAAATTTTGAGTCAGATATCTCAAATTACGAATATTCTCTAATACATCATTGGGAATGACTTTGATTAACCAATTATTCCACAACCTGATTCTATCTAATGCCATTGGTATCAGGTTGCTCAATTGTTGTAATTGCTCAATAATCTGAGGTACGATGATAATAAAAAAGCCAAATATGATAAATAATAAAAGACTAATTGTTATGAATATAGCAATACTCCTTTTTACCCGGAGTCTTTGTAAAAAGGTAACAAAATTATTTAAAATTGTTGCTAAAACTATAGAAGCAAATACTATTAAAAGTATTTGGCGAATTTGCCAAATGATATAAAAAGATATAATGAATAGAAATATTCCAATCCATTGACCAAAATGCACAATTACGTCTCCCTAATCTAATGTAATAAACTAAGCGATTGTGCTGACTTGAGCAGTTAAATATTACTGTTTATTGCTTTATGAAAAAGCTTCACCAAGAGAGATTTTTAGGACAAAAGTATTCACCTTTAGGAATAATTGCGAAAGTAATTTTTTCTACTGTAACCATATAAAGTCAATTGAAATTCATTGGCTAATTTAATAAAAAATACTTCCCTAGCTAGAGAGCGATCGCACAAACAATGTGAGAGCGTTAGGTACAGGAGGATATATGCGACAACTAATTATCCAAGTGCCACGGGGATTTGGTGGTGATGTTCTGGACATTGCTCAATCTCTGGAGGGACAGAACCTCGCACAATTTGCAGGCAATAACAGTGAAGAACCCATTGATGTGGTGATGGTTCATGTTTCCAATCGCCGAGTAGATGAGCTGTTTGCTAAGTTGCAAAACCTTCCTAAAGTACATATTACGCTCCTTCCTTCTGGAGTGATGCCTCTGCGTCCACCTGCATCAGAAGCACCCCAACAAGTCAAAGATGTAGAAGCACGCAGCTCCATAGAAGTTTTTCTAGCTGGTTTACAAAGTGTTGGCTCTTGGCAGGGTTTTCTCGGTTATGCAGTAGTAGCCGGGATAGTAGTTTGGATTGGCTTGTATACCAATACAGTGTTCTTGCTGGTAGCCGCCATGCTGATTGCTCCGTTTGCTGGCCCCGCCATGAATACAGCTATTGCTACCGCGCGGGGTGATTGGCAATTACTCTGGCGTAGTCTTGTGCGTTATTTTTCCGCCTTAGCCGTCACCATTTTGACTACTTGGTTACTTAGCCTAATTCTGCAACAAGAAATTGCGACTAGTCTGATGATTGAACGTAGTCAGCTTTCAGCCGTGGCTGTATTTCTACCATTAGCAGCTGGTGCAGCCGGAGCGTTGAACTTGGTACAGTCTGAGCAAAATAGCTTGGTATCAGGGGCGGCAACAGGTATGTTAGTTGCTGCTTCCCTCGCGCCACCAACAGGAATTGTGGGTATGGCTAGTGCGATTGGTCGCTGGGACATGGTGACTGATTCCATGTTTTTGTTATTTCTGCAACTATGTGGCATTAATTTATCAGCTTCTCTGTTATTTAGAATGTTTGGGTTGTCTACTCAAGGAAGCCGCTACCAACGTGGCAACAAAAATATATTTCGTAGTGGTTTAATAGTCACTATTATTGCGCTTTGTGTTCTTTTGACTGTACAGTTTATTAATTCTCCCAGTTTGCAACGCTCTACTATTGCTCAAAGAGCTAATTCTGAACTGCAAGAAGTAGTCAAGCAGATAAATGTAGCTCAATTAGTTGAATCTAATGTTCGCTTCACTCGCCCTAATATCAAAGGTCAAGATACATTACTTTGCGTTGTTTATGTGCAACGTAGACAAGGAGTTACAGAACCTGCTGCGGCTATTCGTTCTCGACTTACCCAAGCTATTCAAAAAAGATTACTTCAAGAAGACTTTAACTTCACGCCTCTAGTAGATGTGATTGTGCTAGAGCAACCAGAAAGTAATTCGTAATTCGTAATTACTTTTTGTAAATAGTAGTCTCCACATGAGGATTTAGAGGTGATATCTATCTTTGTATATATTTAGTTACCTATAAATATATACATGATTAGACCCAATTAATTTATCAAAAGGTAGAAGAAAATACAAGCATTTTTTATTAGAATACTTAGCATAACTATTGCATATTTATTAATCTACTTAATTTTTAATTAATTTTTTCTGCATTGTTCAAACAAGTTAGGAGACAATCCATAGTGAATTTTGAGATAAATAACACTAGATACTATGGTCAAATTACTCAACAGAAACACCAAAGGCGCATGGCGATCGCTTCAACAATCATGGCTGTATTACTTTCTGCTTGCACCTATGAAACACCACAAGTAACCGCTCCCATTCCACCAGGAAATGTTGTGAGTGAGGAAGTCAAAGAGAGAACTGACCAACTAATTGGTCAAACTGTGACTATTAGAAGTCAACCGCTTAGATTAATTAGTCCCACAAGCTTTACAGTTACAGATCCCGAATTATTTGGCAGTCAAACTATTCTAGTTGTTAATGCCACAGGTGAAGCTTTTAATCTGCCAGAAGTGCAGAATATCCCAATTCAAGTCACGGGACAAGTTCGCCGATTTGCTCTGTCAGATATTAATCGCGATTACAAATTAGACTTACAGTCAGATTTGTATGGAGATTACGAAAATCGACCTGTAATTATTGCCCAATCCTTAGCACTAGCACCCCAACCAGGTGATATAACTACTAACCCCACTCCGTACTATGGCAAAGAAATAGCAGTAACAGGGGAAGTGGAAAATATCAGAAATCAAACTTCATTTACCTTAGATGAAGATAAGTTGTTAGGTAGCCAAGATTTGTTGGTATTAAACGCAAAGCCAACACCAACGGTTAATGAAGGTGAAAAGGTAGCTGTCACAGGTGTGCTACGTCCCTTTATCGTTGCTGAATTAGAGAGGGAATATAACCTCACTTGGGACTTGGATTTACGCAAACAGCTAGAAGCCGAGTACCGTAACAAACCTGTATTAGTGGCGACGGAAGTTTATCCCTCCGCGATTCCACAATAAAGGTAAAAATCTTTCAAGAAACACGGGTGACAGGTGGCAAGAAAGATATGGAATTCTGGAAAAAACTTCTACTGAACTTCCGCCCGATTAAACTGCGCCGCTTTTTGGGGTCGCTATTCTATCCGATGAAACGGGACTTATTAGAGAGGCAGTTTCTCCTTTCCCAACAGGTGTTTGCAGAAATTGGTAATATCTTTAAGGCTGAAACTATACCGGGAGGGGCAAAATTTTATTTTGAAAAGGTAGAACTAGAAATCTGCTTTTTGGCTGCTGACTTTGTGCGTGTGAATTGGCAACCTGGAGTAGAACCAATTCCTTATGCTATGGCTGGTCAAGATTGGCCGGAAATCAAGGTAGAATTTCAGTCAATGAGCGATCGCTGGATTATAACTAGTCCAGCATTACGAGCCATTGTTAACATCGATGGTAGCCTTACCTGGCAAAATCACCAAAGCGAAATAATCCGCGAAGAACTACCTCCCCAACTTAAAACTGCTGGTTGGTTACATCAAGCCAAACTTCGTTCTGAAGAACATATCTATGGATTAGGTGAACGCGCTGCACCCCTCAACCTGCGTACACCCCAAAGCTACCTGATGTGGAACTATGATGCTGGGGGTAGATATGGAATAGGCACAGACCCCCTATATCTGTGCATTCCCCTCTACATAGGTTTACATGAGTTTGGTAGTTACTTGATTTTCTACGAAAATAGTTATAAAGCGACATTTAGCTTCAACGGTTTCGCCGCCGCCGACTTTGAAGGGGGAGCATTGCGGTATTACTTTAGTATCGGTTCGCCAGCGCAACTATTAGACCGCTACACACAATTAACTGGTCGTCCGGCTTTACCACCCCGTTGGGTATTGGGCTATCATCAATCACGCTGGGGTTACGAAACAGAACAAGCAGTCCGAGAAGTTGCTGAGGGATTTAAGACACATAATTTACCCCTCACTGCTATTCATTTAGATATTGACTGCCAAGAAGGATTTCGCGCCTTTACCATTGATCCTGATCGCTTTCCCAAGTTAACTGATTTTAACCAAGAATTAGTAGAGCGGGGAGTGCATTTAATTGCGATCATTAATCCTGGCGTGAAAGCTGACCGTAGAAGTGAATTATTTGAAGAAGGGCGATCGCAAGAAGTATTTTGTAAATCAACCAATGGTAAACTAATCATTGCCCCTGTCTGGCCTGGATTGTGTGCTTTTCCCGATTTTACCAACCCCCAAGCGCGTCACTGGTGGAGTCGTCAGTATGAATATCTCCTCGATTTAGGCTTTACTGGTTTTTGGCATGACATGAATGAACCGGGGATATTTGTCCTCTGGGGAGACCCTTCCTTACCGCCACATTCTACCCGGCATTTTCTGGAAGGTAGAGGCGGCAATCATTTGGAGGCGCATAATGTATATGGGTTACTGCAAGCTGAGGCTGCCTATGAGGCTTTAAAAGAGTACAAACCAGAACATCGTCCTTTCATTGTCTCCCGTGCAGGTTGGGCAGGTTTACAACGTTACGCCTGGACTTGGACAGGAGATATAGAAACCAGTTGGTCAGGACTACGTGTAACAATTGCCACAGTTTTAAATTTAGGACTATCAGGTATTCCTTACAGTGGTGCTGATATAGGAGGATTTAAGGGCGATCCTAGCGCAGAACTATACTTGCGTTGGTTTCAGATGTCATGTTTTTTACCATTTTTTCGTACCCATAGTGCCAATAACGTCAAACCCCGTACACCTTGGAGTTTTGGCGAACCAACGCTGAGTATAGCCAGAGATTTTTTATGGTTGCGCGATCGCCTCATACCCTATCTTTATACCTTAACTTGGGAAACCAACCAAACCGGTCATCCCCTGGTGCGTCCCTTATTTTGGTCTGACAGCAATAACCCCCAACTTTGGGATGTGGAAGATGCTTTTTACTTGGGTAATGCGCTGTTAGTTGCTCCCATTGTCGAGGAAGGTGCAACTTCACGCTCAATCATTTTACCTCAAGGACATTGGTATCATTTTTGGGATGATGCCTTATTAGCAGGGGGAAATCAAATTGACATCGCCGCACCCATAGAACAAATCCCTGTATTTATCAAGGCGGGTAGTGTGTTACCAATGGCAGAAAATCAACAACTCGTCCTGCATATTTATCCCCCTGTAACTGGAGTTGGTGGGGGTAGAGTATATAGTGACGCTGGTGATGGCTATGGTGCTTGGCGATTAGATGAATTTTATCTGCAACGGCACGATAATAGTTTACAACTTACCTGGAGAAAGCAAGGAAATTACCCTTTCCCTGATCAAAAAGTTCAACTCTACTTTCACGGTTCAAACGTGCAGAAAGTTTGGGTAGATACTCAAGAAGTTCCTTGTCAAAACAATCGTTTGGAACTTGAACAATTTCAGCAAATTAGCTACCAACTTCTTGCAGAGGATTAATTACTTGGCATCACCACTCTACACATACTGAGATTTTTAAGCGCAAGCTACGCCAACAAAAATAAAATCGGATTCCTATAGAAATGTAACTTTTGACTTTTAATACAAACTTTATCTGTGAAGTACGTCATAAAAGCTAAACTAATCAGATAAAAACGTTACCTGCCGAAGCCATGAGCCTCTGCATAAACCCCCGATGCACCAATCCAGAGAATCCTGACAATATCCTATTTTGTCAAGCTTGTGGTTCAGAGTTGCTCCTAGAAGGATATTATCGAGTAGTGAGTTTTCTGGGCGGTGGTGGCTTTGGTAAGACTTTTGTAGTCTATGACGCACGCACTCAAACAACTAAAGTCCTCAAGATTTTAACCAATAATCACCCGAAAGCGATCGAGCTATTTCAAAGGGAAGCACAGGTTTTAACTCACCTCAATCATCCTGGTATTCCTAAAGTTGAGGCGAATGGCTACTTTATCTATTTTTCTAGGAATAGCCAAGAGCCATTACACTGCCTAGTAATGGAGAAAATCGAAGGATTAGATTTAGGCGCATACTTAACCCAAAGAGAATATCGACCCATTGACCAGAAATTAGCCCTCCAATGGCTCAAAGAAGCAGTCACAATTCTTCAGCAAGTTCATCAACAGGGTTTATTTCACCGAGATATTAAACCATCTAACATTATGCTACGGGCAGATGGTCGTCTAGCATTAATTGACTTTGGTACAGCTAGGTCAATTACCCAAACCTACATCGCCAAGCAATCTATCGGACAAGTTACAGGCGTAGTTTCCGCAGGTTACACCCCCTCAGAGCAAATTAATGGTCAGGCTGTGCAGCAGTCGGATTTTTTTGCTTTAGGTCGGACTTTTGTTTATTTGCTAACTGGAAAAGAACCAACTGACTCACTAATTTATGACGGTTACAGCGATGAATTACGCTGGCGTGAACATACAACTATCTTGCCGCAGTTTGCAGATTTACTAGACCAAATGATGGCGCGTTTACCCAATCAACGCCCTCAAAATACTCAGCTAATTTTGCAAAAGTTGGCAGAAATTGAAAAATCTTTACACCCACCTGTGATTTTTGAACCCCCAAAAATCCCTAGGCGGCGTTTAGTAAAGGTGTTTGGCTTTGGTGGAATTGGATTAGTAGGTTCAGCACTTTTATATACAGTATTTCCTAAAAATAAATCAACTATTACTGTTTCTAAGTTAGCAGGCAGTGACTATAAAACTATTGCTGAAGCCATTGAAAATGCTCAACCAAACACGCGTATTGTTGTACAACCAGGATTATATTTAGAAGGTGTGGTGATTAACAAACCACTAGAAATTATTGGTGATGGGTCTACGGCAGATATTGTAATTGAAAGTCAAAATTCAGATTGCATTATTATGAAATCTGACCATGCTAAGGTTAGTGGTTTGACGCTGCGCTGTACGGCTGGTAAGAATAACAAAAAATTCTACGCTGTGGATATTCCTCAAGGAGAACTAGTTTTAGAAAATTGCAATATTAGTTCTGATTCTTTGGCTTGTGTAGCCATTCATAATTCCACTGCTAACCCTATTATTCGTAACTGTGAAATTCATGACAGTAAAGCTAGTGGTGTGTTTGTTTATGATAGCGGTCAAGGAACAATAGAAGATTGTTATATTTTTAATTCTACTTTATCAGGTGTCACTATCCAAGAAGGTGGAAATCCTACAGTTCAGCGTTGCAGAATCCGCGATGGTGGTATTCTCATCGATAAAGATGGTCGAGGAAATATCAGCAATTGCGAAATTTTTAGCACTACACTAGGTGCAGGTATAGAAATTCGTAAAAATGGCAATCCTTCTGTCGAAAAATGTGAAATTCGGGATGGTAAAGGTGGCGGTGTCTTAGTAGATAATCAGGGTCGAGGAACAATTAAAGAATGTAATATATTCAACAATACTTTATCTGGTGTAGAAATTAGAAATGGTAGCAATATTGTAATTAGAGATTGCAAAATTAATCGGAATCAAGAATATGCTATATATATCCATAATCAAGGTGTAGGTACAGTTGAAAACTCTGATTTAACAGGTAATGTGCGAGGGACATTTGAAATTGATGAAACTTCTCAAGCACAACGCAGTGGTAATCAGGAATAATATTAATTCGTAATGGACTAACGTCCCGCTCCGCTCTAAGCGTAGCTATGCCGCAGGCTTTACGTAACGATGCTCCCCCCCGCTACGCTCTAAGTGCAGCTATACCGCAGGCAATAGTAATTCTTAGTTATAATTACTATTGCCGTATTACAGTAGTATTTTTGTGAGCGACATTCCTCAAATTGGACAACCAGCACCTGATTTTTCTAGCCCAGACCACAATGGCAATCTTGTCAGTCTTAATGATTTAAATAGTCAGTGGATTGTGATTTATTTCTACCCCAAAGATGATACTCCTGGATGCACTACAGAAGCCACCGATTTCACAGCATTGCATCAGGAATTTAGCAAACTTGGAGCAAAAATTTTAGGGGTAAGTCCAGATTCAGGTAAAGCTCATTGCAAATTTATTGATAAACATAACTTGTCTATTACCCTATTAAGTGATCCAGAACATCAATTAATAGAAGCTTATGGTGGTTGGCGTTTAAAGAAGTTTATGGGCAAAGAATATATGGGTGTAGCACGTTCCACTTTCCTAATTTCACCTGATCACATAATTGCCTATACTTGGCCAAATGTTAAAGCCAAAGGTCACGCCCAAGCAGTGTTAAATAAGTTGCAAGAATTAGCGGCTAATTGAATGTAGTAATTAAAAGTAAGAAATAAAAATTGCTGAGTAAAATGAAGATTACTCAGCATTCAGCACTCAGTAAGATGAATTGTAGAAAGTTCTAGTTATATTTAAAAAAATAAGTCAAATATTAAGCTAACTATGTCTAATCGTCCTATATATCTCGATTGTCAGGCTACCACACCTGTAGACGAACGGGTGTTAGTAGCAATGCTACCCTACTTTACAGAAAAATTTGGCAATCCAGCTAGTATTAATCATATTTATGGCTGGGAAACAGAAGCGGCTGTCAAACAAGCGCGGGAAATATTAGCCGCAGCAATTAACGCTACACCAGAAGAAATTGTGTTTACTAGCGGTGCAACGGAAGCAAATAATTTAGCCATTAAAGGTGTAGCAGAAGCTTATTTTCAAAAAGGTCAGCATATTATTACTTTGGCAACTGAACATAACGCAGTCCTTGACCCTTGTGAATATTTAAAAACCCTTGGTTTTGATATTACTATCCTACCAGTGCAAGCCAATGGATTAATTGATTTAGCTGACTTAGAAAAAGCGTTGCGTCCTGAGACAATTTTAGTATCGGTGATGGCGGCTAATAACGAAATTGGTGTGTTGCAACCATTAGCTAAAATTGGGGAAATGTGTCATGAACGCCAGATTATTTTCCATACAGATGCAGCCCAAGCTATTGGTAAAATTCCCTTAGATGTGCAATCCATGCACATAGATTTGATGTCTCTGACAGCCCATAAAGTCTACGGGCCAAAGGGTATCGGTGCATTATATGTCCGCAGACGTAACCCCAGAGTCCAACTCGCACCCCAACAGCACGGGGGAGGACATGAACGAGGAATGCGTTCTGGGACTTTATACACACCGCAAATTGTCGGTTTTGGCAAAGCTGTAGAAATAGCCTTAGCCGAACAAGAGACAGAAAGTCAACGCCTCACACAGTTAAGACAAAGCTTGTGGAATCAGCTTTCACAGTTAGAAGGGATTCATCTGAACGGACATCCCACCCAGCGATTACCAGGAAACTTAAATATTAGCGTTGAGGGAGTCGATGGTGCAGCACTTTCCCTAGGGTTACAGCCAGTCATGGCCGTATCCTCTGGTTCAGCTTGTTCATCGACGAAAACTACACCTTCCCATGTTCTCACCGCTTTGGGACACACCGAACAATTAGCTTATGCTTCCATCCGCTTTGGGATAGGCAGGTTCAACACGCCAACAGAAATTGATATAGTAGCGAAGCACGCGATCGCTACCATTGAAAGTTTACGTAAACAAAAAACTCTAGTATAAAATGCCGTCCAAACCTGTTGCAGATGATTGGTATCCCGCAAATCACCGTTACTTGATGGGAGTAATTGCCCAAACCCGTCAAGTTTTAGAGCGGCTAATTGAACAGCAGGAACAGGGAAATGAGGACTGGAAGACTGGCATATTCGTAGATATAGAAAAAGAGCCTGCCTTTGCTCAAGCACCTCCCGCCTTAGAACAACTGTGTCAAATCTTTAACCTCTCCCCACTTGAGCGGCAGATTGTGATGTTGTGTGCGGGGATGGAATTTGACCGCAACTGGGGTAGACTATGTGCCAAAGCCCAGGGACAGCCACAGTGGGAGTATCCCACATTCAGTTTGGCCTTATCCATCACATCCTCCCCCTATTGGGGCGCACTTACCCAGGATGCACCTTTGCGACGCTGGCGATTAATTGAAATGGGATCAGCCCCAGCCTTGACTATTTCGCCTTTACGATTAGACGAGCAGATTACCCATTACTTGGCAGGATTGCGCCCCTTGGATGAGCGATTGGCGCAATTGGGAGCATCCCCATTACAGATGGAAAACTTAGTCCCATCCCATACAGCCTTGGCAGAACAGATGGCAAACTCTTGGGTGCAAGCTTCTCAAGAACAGCGAGTGTTACCGATATTGCAACTATGTGGCACAGATGCAACCAGCAAAAAAGCGATCGCAGCTCATACCTGTCAGATTTTAGGATTAACAGGGTATGCTGTAACTGCCCAGAACTTGCCCCGTGAGAATCATCAACTACATCTTGTCCGGTGTTTGTGGGAGAGGGAATGGCGATTGTATCGGCGAGTCATGGTACTGGATGGCGGGAACACAACCGAATCTTCCGAAGGGGAAAGAGAAAATAACATAACTCAGCTACTCGACACCCTAGATGCCCCCTTAATCATCTCCAGTCTAGAACGTCGTCGTGCCATCCAGCGTCCTCTGCTCACCTTGGACGTGCATCAACCCAGTCCAGCCGAACAGCGTCAAGTCTGGCAAACTGCTCTGAGTGAAACATCCTCCGATTGGAATGGACACATTGATCGCCTCGTTTCCCACTTCAACCTCAATACAGCGACAATTACAGCCACCAGTTGGCAATTTAAAACTCAACACAACCCTGCTGACGACACCGCCCAAGCCTTCCGTTCCCTCTGGGATGCCTGTCGTAGCCAAGCCCGTCCCCGCTTGGATGAATTAGCGCAACGCATAGAAGCAACAGCCCAGTGGGAGGATTTGGTATTACCGCCCAATGAGTTGGGAGTGTTAAAAGATATTGCCGCCCATTTACGACAGCGTTCTAAAGTGTATGAGCAGTGGGGGTTTGCTGCTAAGGGAGGGCGGGGTTTGGGAATCAGTGCCATGTTTGCGGGCGCAAGTGGTACAGGCAAAACCCTGGCGGCGGAAGTTTTAGCCAATACCCTACATTTGGATGTCTACCGGATTGATTTGAGTGCCGTGGTGAGTAAGTATATTGGCGAGACAGAAAAGAATTTGCGGCGGGTATTCGATGCTGCCGAAGGGGGAGGAGTCATCTTACTCTTTGATGAAGCCGATGCCCTATTTGGCAAACGCACAGAGGTGAAAGATTCCCACGATCGCCATGCCAATATTGAAGTAAGCTATCTCCTGCAACGCATGGAATCCTACCGAGGTTTAGCAATTCTCACCACCAATTTAAAAGCCTCCTTAGATCAGGCATTTCTGCGCCGCATTCGCTTTATTGTGCAGTTTCCCTTTCCCGATGCCAAACAGCGAGCCGAGATTTGGCGGCGGGTGTTTCCCAGCCAAACCCCAACCGCAGATTTAGATTTTGAGAAATTAGCCAAGCTGAGTGTCGCTGGTGGTAATATTCGTAATATTGCCCTCAATGCCGCATTTGTGGCAGCCGATGCTGATGAACCTGTGGGGATGAAGCATATCCTCCAATCGGCGAAAAGTGAGTATATCAAGATGGAACGACCCTTAACAGATGTAGAAGTTAAGGGGTGGATATCATGATTTTTGCTGAATAACAATCATCTAAAAGTCTAATTGATGTTACTGAGAAAAGTGAGAAGATAGAGTATTATTTGGCTGCGATTTGGAGTGTGGCTATGCGGACTCATAAAGCATCACAAAAGCAATCTTTGGCTTCTAATTCCTTGGTATCTCGCCCCTTTGCTGTGCAGGCAAAACCAGAGGAAAGTACGGAGTTGCCAGGAATGCAGGGATACGCCAGCCAGATTCCAGAGTTCGCTATTTTTAATCCAGCAGGCGATCAAGCACCTGTGCAACCAAAATTAGCGATCGGCGCACCGGGAGATAAGTATGAGCAGGAAGCTGATCGCATGGCCAAACAAGTAGTGCAACAGATGAATGCTCCCCAGTCTCTTGCACTTCAACCACAAGAGATGCCAGAAGAAGAACAAGAACTCCAAAAAAAACCAAGACTGCAAATGCAACCCACGCTTCAGTTGCATTTAAGCCAAGGAGGTATGACCGCCAGTCCAAAACTTGAATCTGCAATTCAAAAGTCACGCGGTACTGGACAACCACTAGCAGAACACATCCAACAGCCAATGGAACAGGCATTTGGCACAGATTTTAGTTTGGTGAAAGTTCACACAGATTCACAATCTGATCAATTAAACCAGTCCCTTCAGGCAAAAGCATTTACAACTGGGCAGGATATCTTTTTTCGGCAAGGAGCATATCAGCCAAGCACTCAAGGAGGACAAGAGTTGATTGCTCATGAATTAACTCATGTGGTGCAGCAGAATCATCACACTGTGAATCGGCAGTTAATTCAACGGGCTGTTGGATTTGAATTTGAATTTGGAGAATGGAAATCCTATAAAAACGATGACAAAAAAAGTCGCTTAAACAAAGGTGAGGAAATCATTTCGGGAAACGGATACAAAATTGAAGGAGAAGATACATACGATGCTCAAGTATCTGCCGTTGAAGTAGTCACAAAGCCATATACAACACAACAAGAAGCCTTAGAATCCGTCACCGAAGCTCAAGGCAAAATGCAGTCAATGTTTAAAGACGGAGAGAAAGCAGGCCATTTAGCAAACAAATATGGTGGCAAGGCAGATGTTTTTGTTGAGCCGCATGGTACATCTGGTAAAATCCAAGCCTCGGCTGCTATTGCCCTTGATAAGTTGGCAAACTTGTATTCAATTCAGTCTGCCAAAGGTGGTGGTGGGAAAGGTCTAGGAGCAACAGTGACAACCAAGCTACAAAATAAGGATTTAAAAGATAAATACTTGGATGGTCAAGATGCCAGCCCAGAATTAATTGGTTTTGCAACACTAATCTTAGACTATATCGAACAAGGATCAAGTAAAGGAACACTTAGTTATCCAAAATCCGCGTTCAAACTTATGGCCAGAACTTCTTTTGATAAAATGTTTAGTCTTGTTCCAGAGTATTCATTCTTTAGTCAAGAGAGCAACATCAATAAATGGGCGGGTTTAATCTTAGAAATTGCCGCTAGCCTTGGTTTTAGCAAGAAAAAAGAACAAGAAACGTTTACAGTCAACGTAGAGGAAAATGTTGAAGTTGAAGAAGACAGAATGTTTGAATTGATGACTTCAGTATTTGGCAAGAAAAAAGTTACCAAGAAAGTCATAAAAGAACTGGTACTGAAAAAAGATGTGTATGTGAATAAAACCGCAGAAGAATTAGCAGAAGAACCAATTATCAATCAAGTGCTGATGGGCATGGAATTATTGCCAGAAGACTCAGATGACGATCAGCAATCTTACAAGCTTAAAATCAAGCGAATCGAATGGCTCAAGGGTATGTTAAAGGGAGATTTAATTAGTAAAGCAACAGATAAACGTTTTGAAGGGATGGGATCATATGGAGATTCAACAGATATCCAAGTGATGCCAGAAGAAATCGAAGATGTAACAGAAAAAGCAGTTTCTAAAGCAGTGGACAAGTTGGATCTGGATAAAGAAGTTAACGAAGATGAGGAAGTGTCTAAACCGATTTCTCAGTCACCTAAAGAAGCACCGATTTTTGAGTTGCGTGGTATGAAAGATATGTTCGCCATTCAACAAGATGTTAATTTAACTGATTGGACTGAAAAAGTCAAAGAAGTCTTTAAAGTAATTGAGGAAGCCAATCAAGGAGAATCCTTTGCACCTGGTGGGAAACCAAATATTCCAGAGGATGTAGACAATCCCGATATTTGGGACAAAGTGTAATCATCCATTGTATTGTTGTACATTAGGTGATGCCTGAATGGTTTTGCCTAAGCTCTGTTCATCCTCACTATAGTTTCCTCTTGGGATAGACTTCTAGCCTATCGGGTGTAGGCTATAAGCCCACACCATAAGGATTATAGGAATCTGCTTTGATTTTTGAAATTATCTGCGTAGGCTGACAGTAGGGAGTAGGAAAAATACTTCTAAAGTCTCCGAAGTTTTTTTCAGAAATCAAATATGAGTCCTATATAATTTATGCACTATTTCAGGTTCGCCGCGTTACTACCCTCCTATCTCTTTCTAAAAAACGTTCTGATTTAATACGGATCTGAATCAAACCTACCCCGTTTCACACTCCGAAAATAATAACCCCTACTAGGTGGATTATTTAAATCAAAGGTATCACCATTAGAAACACGCCAAATTTTATAGTCGTAATATGTCAATGGTGTTCGGGGTTTGCATATCTCTGGGGGGTGATCTCCTAACACAAAATACGCCGCATTCCTCCCCATTACTTTTGCTTTACCATATTTATCTACAACTACCGATGTCTCCTCACTTACAGCGATACCTAACGCACTACTAGACACACCATCTTGAATTTGTCGTGCAATAAACGCCATAATGCGCCCCATGCGTTTACGACTATTGAAGTGAGTCTCAATGATTGTTCCCTGCAAATGATGCCATCGGAAAAAGTTGTAGGTAAAGGTAATATTCTCGTAAGGATCTTCGAGAGCATTCTTAGTTTCAATCGGGTCTTCGCAAGCACAAGCATCGTAAATGAAATCACTTAAAATCATTGACCCGGCACTAGTACCACCAATACCACCACCTCTTTGATAAACTGAACGAACGGCAGCTTCAAGCTTGGTATTTTTCCAGCTGCGGATGTATTGGCATTGATCACCGCCAGCAAAGAAAATTACCCCAGCATTTCTGATTTTTTGGACAATGTCACCTCTATTTGCGTCTTGACGATTGCTGACTATCAGTGTGTCCACAGAGTTCACGCCTTTCATGGCAGAAATTAGGCGATTGTAGTCATGACTACCATAGGTGCGGATAACAACAACATTAATTTTCTGGACAGAGTTAGCACCACCTCTAACTTGGTTGATCATCCACTGGATAGCTGCTTCTACATCAGGCCCACCGCCACCCAAGTTAAACACAGGGCCAGCTAATGGGGGCAGAATCTCAGCCGTGTTGCTATCAAAATCGAATCTCAGGTATGCTGTAAGACGGGTTATCACCCTTAACAACATAGTTCCTACGGCTTTCAAGAACCTTGCTATACTTGGGAATGCCCTTGTCATACTAAACCTTCTAGAGCAAAGTGCAACTATTGCTTAATTTCGCACTTCCAAGGGCAAAATTCCCACCGTACAGGGCTGGTGTTGTTTTTTAGCTCAAAATAGTTGAAAATAAACATTAATGCTTTGGCTGATGCTGCATTTTGTTACCAATCAATTTGCGATCGCTCCTCTACTACTCGGCGATAAACAGCATCAGTTTGTTGGGCTAATTTCGGCCAGCTAAAACGGCGTTCTAAATCCTCATAAGCATTATCGACTAGCCATTGGCTATAACCGGGATTTCGCAACACTTCCAAAATTCCCCACGCTAGAGAATCGGAATTATTTACCCAGGTAACAACCCCAGTTTTGGTATGTTGCACTACCTCTGGGAATCCGCCTGTGTCTGACACCACTACAGGAACTCGTGAGGCAAAGCTTTCTAAAGCTACAATCCCAAAGGGTTCGTAAAAGCTGGGAAAAACAGCACAATCAGCTACCGTTTGGAATTTATCTAAATATTCATCGGAAAGAAAGCCAGTAAAATAGAATTTGTCCCAAATTCCCAAGTCCCAAGCTTGGCGTTTGAGATTGTCGGTGTTACCTCCCCCAACAATGACAAACTTGACGTAACCCCCCATTTCCCACAACACCTTGGGGGCTGCATTGATTAAAACTGATACGCCTTTTTCGTAGGTCATGCGTCCTACGTAGTAGACAATTTTTTCATGGTCTTCAGCAAATTGACGACGAAAATCTTGGGCGTGAAAATCTTCGTGATGTTTTTTCTTTTCTGGGCGGATACCGTTATAAATCACATCGACTTTATCGCCAGGACTGGCTAAGGCTCGCGCTACCTCTTGGCGCATATAATCAGTACAGACGATAATTCGCCAAGCATTGTAAGCTAGTAGGTTCTCTTTGCTATGAATATAGTTTTGGACATCGTTGTGGATGCCGTTGTAGCGTCCGTATTCAGTGGCGTGAATGGTAGCAATCAGGGGAATTTTAAAGGTATGCTTGAGAGCGATCGCTGCATCTCCAACTAGCCAATCATGAGCATGGATTAAATCAAACTTGCCTTCCTCTAAAATTAACTTGCCACCATGATGTCCCATACTTTGATTGAGGTTAACCACCCAGTGAAAAAAGTCATTACTATGGGAAACTGGGACTCGATGTACATGAATGCCTTCTATTACTTCATACATTGAAGCATGACCAATCTCTACTGTGATTAAGTGGATTTCATGGCCTAGTTTGACTAGTTCGGGGTACAACTCAGCCACATGACGCGCAATACCGCCAACTATCCTCGGTGGAAACTCCCAACTTAGTACCAGTATCTTCATGAACGAGACTCCCCAATGCTTTATAAAGATTTAAAAGTATGAGAGTGGCAACTGTAGTAAGTAAATGTACTAAAATTTTCTGATTTTTTCCCAGTTATGTGGGCAAAAGCGATCAAAAATTATCAATCCTGATGAAACTTCTTAGATTAGCTGATCCCTGTGCAAGTGAAATGAAGTATCTTACCCCTCACTATAGGGAACAGAGAACAGGAGACAGGGAACAGAATATGTCCTGTTTCCTATCTCCTGTTCCCTATCTAAAACTAAACTGTCACCTGTAACCTGTAACCTGTCCCCTTCTTCAAGTTTGATCTAAACGCAGCACAGCCATAAAAGCTTCCTGGGGTACATCTACTGTTCCCACAGATTTCATCCGCTTTTTACCTTTAGCCTGTTTCTGGAGGAGTTTCTTCTTCCGGCTGATATCACCGCCGTAACATTTGGCGAGGACATCTTTCCGCAAGGCGGGGATGTGTTCACTGGCAATTACTTTACTACCAATGGAGGCTTGAATGGGTACTTTGAATTGGTGGCGGGGAATCAGTTCTTTGAGTTTTTCCGCCATTGATCGTCCCATGTTATAGGCTTTGTCGCGGTGGACAATCATGGCCAAGGAATCCACAGGATCACCATTGATCATAATGTCCAACTTCACCAAAGGATTTTCGCGGTAGCCAATCACATGATATTCCATGCTGGCATAACCGCGCGATCGCGATTTCATTTGGTCAAAAAAGTCGGTGACAACTTCCGCCAAAGGTAACTCATACGTCAGGGTGGTGCGTCCTTGGGTGAGGTATTTCATATCTTTGAACACACCCCGGCGATTTTGCGACAACTCCATCAAAGTGCCAACGTAGGTTTCTGGTGTAATCATTTCTACTTTGACATAGGGTTCTTCAATGCGTTCGCGATCGTTGGGAGCGGGTAAATGGCTAGGATTATCAATGTACAGTTCTTCACCCTTGATCGTGATCACCTTATAAACCACAGATGGGGCTGTAATAATTAAATCCAGGTTGTATTCTCTTTCTAGGCGTTCTTGAACGATTTCCATGTGCAGCAAACCCAAGAAACCACACCGGAAACCAAACCCCATCGCACTAGAAGTTTCTGGTTCGTACTTTAACGCCGCATCATTCAGCCGCAGCTTTTCTAAAGCCTCCCGTAAATCTTCAAATTGGTCAGCATCAATGGGGAACATCCCACAAAAAACCATTGGGTTGGCTTCTGTGTATCCAGGTAAAGCTTCTGCGGCTTTGGCATTAGCGAGGGTAATGGTATCACCCACCCGTGCATCAGCTACAGCTTTAATGGCGGCGGCGAAGTAACCCACTTCCCCGGCGTGGAGTTCATCGACTTGTTTCTGGGTGGGACAGAGAATACCTAACTCGTCGATTTCGTATTCTTTCTCGGAGGCCATTAGATAGACGCGATCGCCTTTTTTCACTCTCCCATCCATCACCCGGAAGTATACTATGACACCTCTATAGGCATCATAGTAGCTATCAAAGATTAACGCCCGTAAGCGTTCATTGACGTTATCAGGTGCTGGTGGCACACGTTCTACAATGGTTTCGAGAATTTCATCAATCCCAATTCCCTCTTTGGCTGAGGCTAAAATTGCCCCACTGCAATCTAGACCAATAATTTCCTCAATTTCACCGATTACCCGGTTTGGATCTGCCCCAGGTAAGTCAATTTTATTGAGAACGGGGATAATCTCTAGATTATGTTCCAGGGCTAAATAAACATTGGCGAGAGTTTGCGCCTCTACACCTTGGGACGCATCCACCACCAACAACGCCCCCTCACACGCCGCCAAACTGCGTGACACTTCATAAGAGAAATCCACATGACCTGGAGTATCAATTAAGTTCAGCACATACTGCTGACCATCCTTAGCTTGATAGTTCATCCGGGCAGCTTGCAGCTTAATTGTAATGCCGCGCTCCCGTTCCAGATCCATGTTGTCGAGAAACTGTTCCTTCATCTGCCGATTCTCAACTGTGCCAGTGGCTTGCAGAAGGCGATCGGCAAGGGTTGATTTCCCGTGGTCAATGTGGGCAATAATACAGAAATTGCGAATGCGAACTGCGGGAACGTCAGTCATATACTAATCTTTGCTGAAGCAGCAACCAAGGTTAAAAAGCTATTTACTTCATGTATTTTAATGCTTTCTTCGCCAAGACGCTGCTAGTTATATAGTCAATAATCATTGGGCATTGGGCATAAAGTAAATTATTTTTACTTTTTATTCCCCAGTCCCCATTTTTAAAGATTCCCAACAGACTTTTTAAGAATCTCTATAAAGTCCATTTTTCGCTGCTAGTATTCATCAACCTGAAGCGTACAATAAATATATGTAAGTACATAGTGTAGAGATGATGGTCAATTGCTGCCTGTAATTGCCCTGATATTCTAAGTTACTGACAAAACTTCCGCCGATTGTCTGGAAGCCGCTATGAAAATAGCAACTTGCTACCTGATGCTGTTAGTTTGATTAAATTTCGGGGAACTATGTAACTATAAACTTTTAACATTTTGTCAGTAAACAACCCGAACAGTAGATACAACTGCTTTACAAAGCTGGTGAGAAGACCGTTCCTGAGTATATAAACCTATGAATATGAAAGAAAGAGCTACCGATGCGGAGTCCATCTCAGCCGATAAGGTAGAAATCGCTGTCCGCCTGGACTCGGATTTACTGGAGCAAATCCAGCATCTCACTGATGATCCGAGTAAGGTGATTGAAGTAGCGATTCGCCAATGGTTGCGGGGTGAGATTCTTAGAGATGATGAACTGACACGCACCCCTCATCGCATCCCCGTTCCACCGAGGGGGGAATGGAATGATTGAGATTTCATAAATAGGCTGTAAAGAATCAAGCCGAAAAATGTAAAGTTGGTCAATCTAGATTCCAGAACAGCTAAAATACGCAATACTCAGTGTGTAAAAGCTGTAAATTTTTATGCCAAGCTTTGCCTAGTTTAAGTAAAACTGTTTTGAGTTGCCATTCTTCTATCCAACTCGATGTAATGACTATTACTGCCAACTCCCAATTGCCAAACATATTTCCCCAAAATCTGGAATCGATCAACTCTAAAGCTGATCGCTTGTTACCAACCCTTGGTGCTGAGTTGGTATATACGCAGGATGGAACAGGGCGTTACCTGTCTTTTTATTGGCAGAAGACTGACCTTTTGGGTTTTAACCCGGAACGCATAGCTACTGAATGCAATGCGGAGGAAGTCTTTATCCCAGTAGATCAGGCTGCCTATTTGGAAAGAGTGCATCGAATTTTAACTAGTTTAGTTCCCGAAAGGTGTCAATGCTGGTTTAAGTGCGATCGCAATTTATTCGAGTTGGAGTTGGCAATTTGTCCGATGATTCCGCCCCTGGGAACTAACGCGACTACAGTCTTAGTAACGGGTAGGTTATTACAAGTTAAAGTTAATACTCAAGAAGTAAATGTAGCAATTAATCCACAGCACCAGATAGATTTAGAATTGCGATCGCAAAAACACCAAAAACTAGTCAACAAAATTACCAGAAATATCCGACGGACATTAGATTTAGATGTAATCTGGCAGCAAACAGTTGATAGTTTAGGCAAGGCATTGCAGCTAGAACGGTGTATTATTTGCCCTTATCAACCCACCAGCTCCAAAGTGCGGGTGATAGCAGAGTATCATCAACCAGAACGGCCTTCCATGCTGGGGTTAGAAATTGATGTCAATACTGAACCAGCCTTTGCTCAAGCCTTGGCAACCTTAGAACCCGTCGTCATGGAAGTTCCAGGGTATAATCTCTGCCCACAACAAAAAATTTTAGTGGTGGCTACCTGCTATCAAGACCAAGCCAATGCTTTAATTGCGATTAATCTGCCAGATGAATGTCACCCATTAACAGATGGGGAATTAGAACTAGCTACAGAAGTAGCAGATCAGTTAGGAACTGCGATCGCTCACGCTACCTTATATAAAGAACTAGAAGCAGCCAGACAAAAAGCCGAAGAAGCCTCCCGCCTCAAAAGTGAGTTTCTCGCTAACGTCTCCCATGAAATTCGTACCCCCCTCAACGGGATGATTGGCTTCTTAAAGCTGATTTTAGACGGTATGGTAGATGATGTAGATGAAACCAATCAGTTTTTAGAAGAAGCCCACGAACTATCTTTACATCTGCTAACTGTCATTAACGACATCTTAGATATAGCAAAAATCGAAGCAGGCAAAATGGAGTTAGTTTGCGCTCCTGTCAAGCTAGATGAGCTATTTGCTGATGTTGAAAACTTCATGTGTCCCCAAGCAGCAGTAAAAAACCTCAGCTTCAGGATGCAATTACCTCCCACTTCCGATGACATCATTGTCCAAGGTAATTACCAAAGGTTGTTGCAAGTCATGCTGAATTTAACAGGTAATGCCATCAAATTCACCCACGAAGGTGGTATTACTGTTAGTGCTGATATAGTAGTTCACAAAGGGAAATTTCCAGAACAGCAATTTCCTGGCATGGTGAGAGTCAGGGTAGCAGACACAGGTATTGGTGTTTCCCTAGACCAACAAGACAAACTATTTCAACTATTCTCACAGGTGGATGGTTCGCGTACCCGCCAGTACGGTGGGACTGGTTTGGGATTGGCAATATCTCAGAAACTAGTAGAGGCCATGGGTGGGGAAGTACATTTTTACAGTCTCGGTGAAGGACTTGGTTCTACTGTCACCTTCACTGTCCCCCTGTATCAACAACCAGTCATGCTGTCTTCCACTGACAATGTGAGTGGGGAGTGCTGTTAGCGGAGCGGGGCGTTAGCCCGTGCTGAGTGCTGAGTGCTGAGTGCTGAGTTGTGAGTGGGGAGTGGGGAGTGCTGAGTGGGGAGTGGGGAGGCGATCGCAATATTTGCAACACTTATATACAGACCTAACGTGAAACTTACGCTACTATAGTTTCCTATTGCCTTCGTGCAATTTAAGTGTGGGGAGTAGGAAAAACGAATATGACAACAGTTATCAGGACGCATGGCGTAGAAAATCTGGTGGCAATTGCTGAACGATTCACGCTTCAGGGACAAATTGTGGATGTTCAAGCGTTTGGCAGTGGCAATATTAATGATACTTTCTTAGTAAATATTGATTCTCCTGGGGACAAGCATTTTATCCTGCAACGCATCAATACGCAGGTGTTTCGCCAACCCCAACTGATTATGCAGAATCTGCGTACTTTTACTGATCATATTTGCCAAAAACTACAACATACCCCTTTAGATCGTCGTTGGGAAATGCCGCGCGTACTATCAACTCAAGAAGCTCAAGACTATTATATTGATGCCGAAGGTTCATTCTGGCGAGCGATTAGCTTTATCGAACAGTCGCAATCTTTCGACACAATGCAAAATCTCGCACAGGCTCAAGAAATTGGCTATGCTTTAGGGATGTTTCACAACCTGATCAGCGACTTACCACCACAAAAACTAGCTGACACCCTCGAAGGTTTTCATATTACGCCGCTTTATCTGCGCCATTATCAAGAAGTGCTGGCGAGGACTACGCCGCAAATATCCCCAGAAGTAAATTATTGCCTACAATTTGTGAGCGATCGCACTACCTTTGCATATATCCTAGAAAATGCCAAAGCTGAGGGTAAGTTACCTCTGCGCCTGATGCACGGCGATCCTAAAATTAACAATGTCATGTTTGATACTGCTACTCAAAAAGCAGTGAGTGTGATTGACCTGGATACCGTGAAGCCGGGATTAGTACATTATGACATTGGTGACTGCTTGCGTTCTGGTTGCAATCCTGTTGGTGAAGAAACCGCAGATTGGGACAGCGTTTATTTTGATACGGATTTGTGTCAAGGAATATTACAGGGTTATCTCTCCGTTGCTAAAGCATTTTTGACTGAAAACGATTACGCGTATATATACGATGCTATTCGCCTCATCGCCTTTGAGTTGGGACTGCGATTTTTTGCTGATTATTTAGCTGGGAATGTCTACTTTAAAGTAAAGCATCCAGAACATAACTTAGCAAGAGCGATCGTCCAGTTTAAGCTAACTGAAAGTATTGAATCTCAAGCAACCCAGATTCGCCAAATAATTCAAGACTTGAAATGAACCATCAAACATTTTCTTTACAACCATTCCTCACCGATGACTCTTTACCTAATCTAAAAATTACAGGTAATATTAGCCATCATAGTAATCATCTCGACATTAACTACCAACTAACAGGTGACTTAGAAGAAGTTGTTATTCCCACACCTGTAGACACACCAACCCGCCAGCATAAACTATGGGAAAATACCTGCTTTGAGTTCTTTATTGGTGTCAAGAATTCTCAACATTATTGGGAATTTAATCTTTCCCCTGCTGGACATTGGAATATATATCGCTTTGATAACTATCGCCAAGGTATGCAAGAGGAAACAGCTTTTGCTGAACTTCCTTTTAGTATTCAGAATCAATCAGATAGTTTATTGCTTTCATTAAAGTTCAATTTAGCTAAAATTATTTCAGAAAACCAAGCTATTGATGTTGCAATAACTACTGTAATTAAACAACAAAATGGTTATGTAACTTACTGGGCATTAGCACATACAGGCGCAGAGGCTGACTTTCACCTCCGAGAAAGTTTTATTATTGAGTTGTGATTTAGAAATTTAAATAGATATGACTACACAGAATAGACCCCAAAGAATTCAAATCAATTTAGATTTATCGCCAGAATTATATGAAACAATAAACAATCTAGTACAACAAATTAATGGAGATAACACTGAAGTATTTCTCAAAGCGATTGCACTCTTGGAAGTAGTAGTAGAAGCCAAGCTAAAAGGCAAACATCTCTGGATTACAGACGATAAACAAAATCTGGAAACTGAAATTATTGGCATCTAAAATTATTGGCATCTAACAGCATGACAGATGTAAAAGATTTATCTCAAGTAATTGCCTCCAAAGGTAAAAATCCACTAATTATATTAACAGTAAACAAACAGCCAGAAGAAGATGCAAAACTTGAGCGCAAGCTGCGAGAACTCAAGTTTAGACAAGAACTCAGAAAAGATTGGATTTTATTTATAATCAGAGATATAGTAATATTTACTGCAACCATCTTATTCATTTTGGCAGCTAGCGGTTATTCCTTATTTATGCACATTTATAGGTGAATAGTGCTGAATACTGAGTAAAGACAGCGATTGATTAATGAGGGTCTGATCGCTTTTTCGTACACAAATTGGTTTGTAGAGACGTACCATTGCTACGTCTCTACGTCTGGTGGAATGACTGACTATTTCTGCAAGTTACCCGCGTGCAAACCACACTCCTTAGCAGTAGACTCTTCCCACCACCAGCGTCCTTCACGTTCATGCTGACTCGGTAACACAGGTCTAGTGCAGGGTTCGCAACCAATACTCACAAAACCGCGTTCGTGTAATTTGTTGTAAGGCACATCTAAAGCGCGGATATATTCCCACACTTCACCAGAAGACCAATTTGCTAAGGGGTTGAACTTAATCAATTGATGGTCTTCAGTGGAAAAGGCACTATCAACTTCAATTACAGGAATATGGTTGCGAGTGCTGGGACTTTGGTCTTTGCGCTGTCCTGTCACCCAAGCATCCAGAGTGTTGAGTTTGCGCCGCAGTGGTCTGACTTTGCGAACTCCACAGCATTCTTTGTGACCATCTTGATAGAAACTATACAATCCCTTCTCTTCTACCAAAGCCTGAACTTCCGCAGCATCAGGGAACATTACTTCTAATTTGATCCCATAATGTTCTCTAACTTTATCTAAGAATTGATATGTTTCTGGGTGTAACCTGCCGGTATCAAGTGTAAACACGCGGAAGTTTTTGGTAATCTTGGAAGCAATATCAATTAGCACAACATCCTCAGCACCACTGAAAGAAATTGCTAGGTTGTTAAAGGTTTCTAGGGCAAATTTGAGAATTTCCCTTGGTGATTTTTGACTATATTCTGCTTCTAAGGCAGCTATATTTAAATCCGTATGGGTGGCTAGCATATCTAAATGTTCTCCTCTGTCGCACCCTGAATTTTACCAAGTTTAAGATGCCGTTATGACAATCCTGGCAAAATAGACTTATCATAGTGCCAAGAAAATCACAGGAAAAATTTAGTTAAAGAGCTTCCGGTGGTGCGATATCATTGCCCACACTGATACTACCATCCGCACTAGATTTGATTCCTGGTTTAGTAGTGACATCAGCTTGGTGCTGTAGTGACTGGGAAACTGATGGAACTGGTGAATTTACTAAACTGTTAGTGGTTGATGGCTGAGATAGATGTGATAATCCTCCGACTGCGCCAGCAATAAGGGCTGTATAACCTAGATATAAATGTAGTGGACGTATTTCTAATCTCAAGTTTAAAGCATCTTTCTGAGGCTGATACAACGAGGGCAAAATTGATTTGACTGTGCCAGGTGTGGGTAGAGAAGCTGCCAAAATTGTGCCATTGATTCCTAAAGCATTGCCCATGACGCGGATAAAACCCCGCAAACATACATCTTCTGGCAAAAACTCAAAATTGGCATTTTCCACTGCTTCCATCTGTGGGACTGAGATGTGAGTATAGACTTGCAGTTGCTCTACACTCAAATATTGAGACTCACGGGCTTGCTTTAATTGCCAACCTATTTGGCGCATGGTTTCTAAACGGTGTTGTTCTGCCATTTGTTTGGCTAACTCAGCTTTGGAAGACTTGTTGTTTGGGTGCAACCACTGGCTGAGTCTGGTTACTGGGTTGTTGTGAGTGTTTGTTGTACTTTCTCTATCTGTAGCAATGCTTACACCTGTATTGATGCTGGTTGTCTCTGAGGTTAACGCTACTTGTGTCTGGCAATTAAATAAAGCACTAGAATTTTCTGGTTTAATATTCGCTGCAATCTCAGTATTATCTTCTTCTGAATCTTGTTGTGCAAATTGCTGGAATGCCAAACCAATCGCTTCTCTACCTACAGCTTTACACAACACTTTGGCTTGTTCACCAGCATCACCTAATAATATTTGTAACCTAGCTACAATCCGGCGATAAATTTCACTACTATGAAGTTCAGCCTCAATCTGACCCAAGAGCGATCGCAATTCATCTTGAGAAAGGGTAACTGCCGACTTTCCTGGCATATTTAATAAATACACAGATGCGGTAGACATAATTAAAGTATATTTGACTAAACAACCCAGACCATTCTGTATAATTTATCCCGCTATTCATACATAAATCAGGAAGGTTTGGGATGAATTTTACTAACTTATTAACTCATACCAATTTAATTGATAATGGCAATCTATCCTTCGCTAGATGCACAATGCCTAATGCCCAATGCCCCTTAAATAATGACTATTGACTATTAACCATTGACTTCTGCACAAAAGCCTCTACCCATTGTAGATATTGCATCCCTGCTACTTTTCCTACGTCGTTATGATCTGCACCTTGAACCAAAATGAGTTTTTTAGGTTCAGGGGCAACAGCATACAATTTCTGGCTCATAAAGGCGGGTATTGTAGAATCAGCAGTACCATGAATGAATAAAATGGGCATTTTTAATTGAGGTATTTTTTCAATAGATTCAAATCGCTGTGTCAAAAGTAAATTAACCGGAAATAACCGAAACATATTGCGATAATCTATAACATCCCGCACAGATGTAAAAGTACCTTCGACAATTAATCCTGCGGCTTTTGGTTGTTTTAGTGCTAAATCAATAGCTACAGCCCCCCCTAACGAATGACCGTAGAGAAAAATCTGCTTAGGGGGAATTTGTCTTTGCTGTACTAAGTAATTCCAGGCGGTTTCAGCATCTTGATAAACATTCATTTCATTGGGAAACGAACCCTCGCTGCGGCCGTACCCTCGGTAGTCAATTAGCAACACAGAAAATCCTAGCTGGTAAAATCTGTGAGCATGACTCACATTTGCACTAATGTTCTTACCGTTCCCGTGTAAATACAATAACACCTTAGCATTCGGTTTTTTGCTAGGCATCCACCAAGCGTGGAGACGTTCTACTTCACCAGACTCGGCTGTAACTGGTAGCCAAACATCCTCATAGGGGATACTAAAATACTCTGGTGTAAATTCAATGACAGTAGAGGGAAAAAATATCAAGCGAGTTTGTTGGCGTGAGACTAATATACACAGAGTCAGATACGCGATCGCGACAACTGTCGTTACTAACGGTAGCCACTTGCAACATATTTGTAACACAAGAGGCAATTTTTTGATGATTATCGGCATAATGTGATGATTTAACAAATATTGATAAAGACAATAATTTTTTAATGCCCAAAAAAGGTTAATATCTTTCAATTAGAATTTCTAATTAAAATTAAAATCGGCAAAAAATTTCATCATTGCATGAAATAGTAATAATATTTACCTTACTTAAGTAGTCTCACTGGTGAATAGTAAACATTAGCTAAAACTAGGAGCAGACCGTGACACTATTAAATGCGACGCAAAAAGAACAATTGCTGGAGATAAGTAGATATTTACGACAAGCCAGAGAAGAAAAATCTATACGTATAGAAGAAGTATCTGCTAAAACACATATTCGATTATCGTTCTTAAAAGCTCTAGATGCAGGAGAGTTTGAAGAATTACCAGAACTGGTTTATGTTCAAGGATTCCTCCGTCGTTATGCAGATATTGTGGGGTTAGATGGTACGGCTGTTGCCAATTCCTTTACGGTTAATGCTTTACCTCCAAACTCTCATATAAATTCCAAGCATGAAAAGGGAAATTCAGACAAAAAGTCTCAAATTCGCATACCTCTTGTTGTAACCTATATTTTGTTATTAGGTATCGCTTGCACTGGACTAATTTATGTCCTCAATCCTAAACTCATAACTGAATCTTTAACCAACAAAAAAGACTCTGTATCCAGTCAAGTTGAACAAACTACCCCCTCACAAGCAGTCTCTTCTCCCACAGATGAAAGTCTAGCTAATCAACAAAATTCTATTCCCCAAGAAACACCGCCAGTAGCCACTTCATTACCTGTAACAACAGAATCATCAGCTTTACCTAACAGCACAGATAATTCCAATCTGACAATCACCTTAGAACTGCAAGGCGATTCGTGGTTACAAGTCTCAGCAGACGGTAAGACAGAGTTTGTCGGTAATTTAACCAAGGGAGAACGAAGAACTTGGGTAGCACAGAAAGAGTTGACTGTGCGTTCTGGTAATGCTGGTGCTGTGTTGGTGGCTGTTGATAATCAACCTTCACAACCTTTAGGGGGACAAGGAGAAGTTAAACAAGTAACTTATACATCGGAGTTCAGAGGTCAATAGTCTATAGGTAATGGTTATGGGGTATCGGGCTTTGGGTATGAGTCACTATCCCCACTCAGCACGCTGCTCAAAGCCCCGCTACCGCTAACAGCACTCCCCACTGTACCTATCAATTAGTTAATTGAATTATGTTTGGTATTTCTAGGTTTTCTCTCGCTGAAGCACCCTATACAGGCTTGTATCTTCTTCTTTTTCAGTCAAAAATACTACAACAGAATTAATTCACTAAATCTTTTTAGTACACTTAAAACTTGCTGAATTTCATTTGGTTTTTCTATTGATAAAGCATCGGAACGGGCATATTTTGGCTTTTGTGACTGAACTAGCTTGACAAAAACAAACTCTCTACCATTGACAAGCAAACCAAAAGTTGGTCGTTCAGCATTGGAAGTGTCGAGTATGTAAGCAAGTGCTTGAGGTAGTGCAGATATCACATCAAATTTAGTGCTTTTAGATTCAATAACAAGTATCCAAAGTCTTCTATTTACGACTAAAACATCAATACTACCTTTAACAATAACACTTTCATCTACAGCAGAAATTTCAGTGGAAGTTTCTGTTTCAATCTCGAAATTTGGTTGATAAAAACCAGCTAAATCAAGTAGTGGAGACAACACAACCATCTTCACTACTTCTTCAGACATGGGGCGGCGTTTAGTTAAATTTAAATAATTGCTTTTTACTCGTTCTAAAGATGATTTTTCTATATCCGTTAGTAACGGTAAATTTTCTATCCATTCTGGGAAAAAATTACTATTGGTAACTAACTCTAATCCAAAATTTTCCTCTAGTTCGTAAAGACTTATATCCCGCGTTTGGATTGTTTGTACCATAATTAATTAGGGAATAAGGGATACATCCGTATTATATAGCAGGGATTACTTTTGGGCGATCATTAGGGCGTGGGTACTTGCGCCATTGCCACAAGAGTCAGCTTCTCCGAAATAGTCACGTCTGATAATTCTTGATAAGTTGAGCTAGAAATTGCAAATCCCTCTCTAGCCAACGCTAAGAGGGATTTTGAGTATTGGGGATTTGGTATGGGGTTTTTTGAGTGCTACGTTAAATTACTTGCTTTCTCAACTGCTTGCTTTAACTCTTCAAAGGTAATACTACCGTCTTCATCTGCATCATACTGTGCTAGTAAATCCTGGGGGCTACTGGTATTTGTTTCTGATGAGATGACTGCACTTAAGCCAGGACTTAAAAAAAGCTCATGAATGGAGATTTTGCCGTCTTGATCGCGATCTAAGGTATTAAAAAGAGATTGAAGCTCTTGCTCGGTTGACATAAGTTTCTATCTGAATTAATCTTTCACTTTAATATTTCAAAATTAAATAAACTTATATCTTTAGACATAGAAATAGATATCACTGGGGCTGAGATTAGCGAAATGGTACGAACGGTGTCTTGCCCTGGTTTCACGATTGTTGACTCTCCGAATTTTAGATTTTAAATTTTGGATTATTTCTTTGGTACAAGCCCCGCCCCTTGTGGGTACAGTCAATCTAAAATCGCAAATCTAAAATCCAAAATTGATTGACCTACTCCGCACATAAGTTAGCCCGTATTTTCTATCGTCTTTGGACAACAGGTAATGTCTATACTTACCCCAGAGCAAACGCATCTAAATTACTCTTGATCACAACGAAGGTTAAGAACCAACGAAAAAGTCAGGATTTCGCGTTTGATTATTTTTCAAGCCTCAAAGCGATGACCGACCGTCGGTCGTAGACCATCGCCTAAAACCTTCGCAATAAGCAGGAGTTAGTGACATTATTTTTCACTCTATTGAGAATAGACTTTACTTATTGACATGATGCGGCCGCCCTGCCCCACTCAGCACGCTGCTCAACGCCCCGCTACCGCTAACAGCACTCCCCACTCCCCACTCAGCACTCTAAATTGTCGGCTGACGTAAATGCCAAGCAGTCGATTGCTCATAAGCATAGGCTACTTGTAGTAGTTGGTCTTCTCGCAGGACTTTGCCGATGAGTTGCAAGCCGATGGGTAATCCTTGGTCATCAAAACCACAGGGAACGCTGATTCCTGGTAAACCAGCAAGGTTTACAGGAATAGTCATCAGATCATTCAAATACATACTTAAGGGGTCAGTAGTTTTTTCCCCGGCTTTAAATGCTGTGGTAGGCGCAGTAGGAGTTACCAATATATCAACGGTTTCAAAGGCTCTTTCAAAGTCTTGTTTAATCAGGGTACGGACTTTTTGCGCTTTCAGGTAGTAGGCATCATAATAGCCAGCAGAAAGGGCGTATGTCCCAATCATGATGCGGCGTTTAACTTCTGTACCAAATCCAGTAGCACGGGTAGTCTTGTACATAGACAGAAGGTTGTCCGCATCCGGCGCACGCCAGCCATATTTCACGCCATCGTATCGGGCTAGGTTGGCTGATGCTTCTGAAGGGGCGATGATGTAATAACTAGGTAAGCCATAACGGAAGTTAGGACAGGAAACTACATGAATTTCTGCACCTAAATGCTGTAGTTGGTCAATGGCTTTGGTAACAGCTTGTTCGACGACAGCATCTAAACCTTCGCCAAAGGTTTCTTTGATGATGCCAATTCGTAGTTTACCTCTAGCTTTCAGGTCTGGTTTTAAACTGGCTGCATAATCGGGAATTTCAACTTTCAGGCTGGTGGAATCTTTCGGGTCATAACCTGCGATCGCATTTAATAATATCGCGGTATCTTCTACTGAACGTCCAAAGGGGCCAATTTGATCCAAAGATGAAGCGTAAGCCACTAAACCATAACGGGAAACCAACCCATAGGTTGGCTTTAGTCCCACCACGCCACAAAAAGACGCAGGTTGGCGAATTGAACCTCCAGTATCAGAACCCAGCGCAACAACGCATTCATCGGCGGCTACGGCTGCGGCTGAACCTCCAGAAGAACCACCCGGAACTCTAGACAAATCCCAAGGGTTCGCTGTGACTTGATAAGCAGAATTTTCGGTGGAACTACCCATTGCAAACTCATCTAAGTTGGTTTTGCCAACAATCACCGACCCCGCATCAATCAATTTTTGTGACACCGTTGATTCATAAGGCGGTACAAAATTTTCTAAAATCCGTGAGGCGCAAGTAGTGGGAATCCCTTTAGTACACATATTGTCTTTTAGACCCAGGGGAATCCCCGCCAGCAGCCCAATTTCTTCGCCAGCAGCAATTTTGGCATCCACAGCACTAGCTTGCTCTAACGCTTTTTGTGCCGTTACGTGTAAGAAACTGTGCAATTTTGGCTCTAAAGCTTGAATACGGTCTAAAGCCTCTTGGGTGATTTCAACGGCAGAACGTTCTTTTTTTACTAGTTGTTCGTGCAGTTCGCGGATGGATGCCATGATTGCTCTCTTAGTGACTCAAGTCATTGATTTTAGTACATATTGATGGGGACTGGGAATTTTAGATTTTAGATTTTAGATTTTAGATTTTGGATTGAATAATCTAAAATCCACTCATTGAAAAGCTGGGGATTGACGATTGGGGAAATATCTTATATTGGTATTCTTCCTTGTCTGTCTGCCTAGTCTAAAATTCTTTGTATCACATAAACTTATAGATTCTCACATCAGGGTTAAAGAATATGGTTAAAATTATTACTCGTAAGTATGTAGGTAAAGAAAATGTCTACGATATAGGAGTTGAGCGTGATCACAATTTTGTGATCAAAAATGGGTTAATTGCTTCTAATTGTTTCAATAAATCACACTCAACTGCCTATGCCTATGTTACTTACCAAACAGCATATCTGAAAGCTAATTACCCACTGGAATATATGGCTGCACTGCTGACGGCTAACAGTGGTGATACAGACAAGGTGCAGAAATATATCTCCACCTGTATGAGTATGAATATTCAAATAGAACCACCAGACATTAATCGCTCTGGGGTAGATTTTACACCAGTGGGTGGAAAGATTTTATTTGGGTTTTCGGCTGTGCGGAACGTCGGGCAAAATGCGATCGCGGCGACTCTCGAAGCACGTAACGAGGGAGGCGCGTTTAAATCTCTGGCTGATTTTTGCGATCGCGTGGATCTTCGCACTGTCAACCGTCGGACTTTAGAATCGATGATTTACTGTGGAGCTTTTGACAAAATTGAATCAAATCGTCACCAATTAATTCAAGATTTAGAATTAGTTTACGAATGGGCGCAATCCCGTGCTAGAGATAAGGCATCAGGTCAGGGCAATTTATTTGATTTATTAGGTGGACTCTCTTCTAATCATGATAAAAAAACTAATAATGCCTTTGAAACTGCACCAAAAGCTAAACCTGTAAATGATTATCCGCCCCAGGAAAAATTGCGTCTGGAAAAGGAATTATTAGGTTTTTACGTCTCCGATCATCCACTGAAAGCCTTAAGGCAAGTGGCATCACTTTTGACACCAATTAATCTATCACAACTTGGTGAACAAAGAGAAGACACAAAACTCTGTGTGGTTGTCATGCTTAACGGTGTGAAAAAAGTGATGACAAAAAAAGGCGATCCAATGGCAATTTTGCAAATAGAAGATTTAACATCTCAAACTGAAGCTGTAGTCTTTCCTAAAACTTATGAACGAATCAGTTTTCTGTTACAAGTTGATGTCAGATTAATTATTTGGGGAAAACTAGACCGCCGTGATGAACAAATTCAATTAATAGTTGAAGATGCAGAACCTGTAGAAACAGTACAAATGGTAATGGTGGAATTAAATCCTCAACAAGCAGCAAATATTGAAGAACTACATCGCTTGAAAACAATTATACAGGAACAGTCAGGCGATAAAGAAAAGTCAAAAATGCCCGTAATAGGAATTATACAAACTGAACATTCTCGTAAATTAGTCCGCTTAGGGTGGCAATTTTGCGTACAAGATGCACGTATCACCGTTCAAGCTTTACAAAATGCCAGATTCCCAGCACACCTGAGACCTTTGATTGGTGGTTAAGAAGAAACAGTACCGCTTCGCGGAATCCGCAGGGTGCTGTAGGAGAAAAATAGAATGCCCAATGCCCAGTATATTACCGTAGTAGTCATTAGAATTAATACTTTTTTTAGTTAGTTATGCGGATGATGATTTCCTGTAGTAAGTAGTATCTTTTTATGCCATGACAACTTCGGCAAGAGGTAGGGGAAGGAGCTAAAACTTAATGATTGCTAATGATTTAAGTAAGTTTGTGTGTTACTGCAAAAAAATTCAACCCCAAAACCAAGAAGAAATTAAACAATTTTTTGAAGGGGTGATTGTATTTCCCTACGACAAGGAACTACTTTTGCAAGCTTATCTATTTTTGAATATCCGTACTTTGTTTCCTTCTTGCTATGAGTTATTGTTGTTTGAAAAGTCTCCGATCGCAGACTATACAGACTTAGGAAAGTGTGATTTTGTCTATCTCACATTTCAAGGTAATTTGTTTTTAGTTGAGACAAAATTTATCGATACAGAAGCAACAGGAGCAACAGAAAGAAAACGCAGAAATAAGCATAGAAATAAAGTATTTGAACAAGTAATTACTTTAAAAGGCAGATTTAGCCAATATTGGGATATTCATCCTGAACAGTTGGAATGTGGAGTTTTTACTACAGATTCTGAGGTTGATTGGCGAGGCGATTGTGTTAATGTTGTGACTAAATCTATATCTATAGATAATCTCGAAAAATGGCGAAGAAATTATAAGAGAATTCACTAATATTGGGTGTAGAGGTGTAAGGAGGTAAATTCAATACCCTATGCCCAATGTTAATTGATTATTAACTATTAACAACTGACTTAGCCGATCGCAACACTGCATCAAGTAAACCAGGAAACAGCACTTCTAAATCTTCTCGCCGCAATATGTTGATGTGTTGTGTTCCTTCTTTGCGACTCAATACTACTCCTGACTCGCGCAGAATCTTAAAGTGATTCGACATGGTAGACTTGGCGATCGCAAAATCAAAGTCTCCACAGCACTGCTCACCCTTGGTTGCTAGCAAACGCACCATCTCTAGCCGTACAGGATCGCCTAACGCATACAACACTCCGGGTAACGTAATATCTTTTCGGTCTGGATGATATAAAAATTTCATAACTTGCATTATCTCTTAAATTGGCTTATATTTTTATTATTCGATAATATCGAACTACAGAATTAAATCAGGGAGGCAACTATGTCATCCGTCATAAATGTTACAGAAGCCACATTTAAACAAGAGGTACTCGATAGTGAAGTTCCAGTGTTAGTGGATTTTTGGGCTCCTTGGTGTGGCCCTTGTCGGATGGTAGCCCCAGTTGTCGATGAAGTTGCTACCGAATACGTAGGGCAGGTAAAAGTGGTAAAATTAAACACAGATCAAAATCCCACCGTTGCCAGCCATTACGGAATTCGTAGTATTCCTACTCTGATGGTATTTAAAGGAGGGCGACAAGTCGATACAGTTGTAGGAGCTGTTGCTAAAACTAGTTTGACTAAGACCTTAACCGAGCATATTCAGCAAGGGTAATAGGTGACAGGTGACAGGTGACAGGTGACAGGTGACAGGTGACAGATGACAGGTGACAGGTGACAGGTGTTTTTTACTCAGCACAGGCTGAACCGCCCCGCTTCTGCTAACAGCACCGGCTAAATGCCGCGCTAACACCACTCACCACTCACCACTCACTACTCAGCACTCAGCACTCTTTCAAAGCGTAATCCTAATTAAATCAGAGGAGAATCTCATGAGTACAATCACTAAAACTCAACCTCTAGACGTACCCAAGGCTATTGTTCAGCGTCGCTCAATCAAAGCTTTTAAAACAGACCCCATAGCACCAGAACTGCTGAAGCAACTAGTAGAGTTGACCGTAGCTGCACCCAGTAGCTTTAATATGCAAGGCTGGCGGATTGTCTTAGTTCAAGACGAAACCCAAAAGGCGGCTTTATCAGCTGCATCTTGGAATCAAAAACAAATTATTGAAGCACCAGTGACCTTTGTGTTTGCAGCCGATCCTAATGCTGGGGAAGACGATTTAACCGCAGTGTATGAAAAAGCCTTGCAAACTGGAGCATGGAATGAAGGTACAGTAAATTATTTTAAAACGGCTATTCCCCAATTCCAGGCAGGATTGGGAGACAAACGCCGGGAATATGCTATTAAAGACGCTATTATTGCTGCTACTCATTTAGTTTTAGCAGCAGAAAGTTTGGGGCTATCTACCTGTTTTATGAATGGTTGGATTGAAGAGAAAGTCAAAGAAGTAATTGGTGCGGCGGACGAGTCTGATTTAGCGATCGCAGTTTTAGTTCCTGTAGGTTATGCCGCCGAACCCCGTCTAGATCCCGGTCGTTTGCCATTATCCTACAACGTCTTTGTAGACAAAATTGATACCCCCTATCAAGGGTGAGTTGTGTAAGCGTTAGCGCGGATTCTCAAAATTGGGGGGAAAATTGCGATCGCTCATTTCGATTGGATACCCCTAAAAGGTAATGTAGCCAAAGCCAAAGAAAAACTGATAGAGGCGCATATTCCCTCTCTAACCAGGAGACATCAGCATGATTGATCTATATTATTGGACAACTCCGAACGGTCACAAAATTACCGTCTTTCTAGAAGAAGTTGGCTTACCTTACAACATCATTCCTGTGAATATTGGTGCTGGAGACCAATTTAAGCCAGAATTTCTGAATATTTCGCCCAATAATCGCATCCCGGCAATTGTTGACCATGAACCAGCCGGAGGGGGTGAAGCGATTTCTATATTTGAATCTGGTGCTATTTTGTTGTACTTGGCGGAAAAAACCGGGAAATTGATCTCGCCAAATATCAGGGAGCGAGTAGAAGTCTTACAATGGTTATTCTGGCAAATGGGGGGCTTAGGGCCAATGGCTGGACAAAATCACCACTTTAGCCAATATGCACCTGAAAAAATTGAGTATGCTATTAATCGCTATGTTAATGAAACAGCACGTTTGTATGCAGTGCTAGATAAGCGATTAGCAGACAGAAAATTTGTAGCTGGTGACTATTCAATTGCAGATATTGCTGCCTATCCCTGGATAGTACCCTATGAACGCCAAAGCCAAAACCTGGATAATTTCCCCAACTTGAAGCGTTGGTTTGAAGCAATTAAGGCACGTCCAGCAGTGATTCGCGCCTATGAGAAGGCAGAAGCTTTTAAAAATCAAGCATTAGATATCGAAAAGTCGAGGAATGTGTTGTTTAACCAGTCAGCTAATACAGTGAATATGACTGCTAAATAATTATTAACTTTTTGAAGATTCAGAACCCCAGTTTTTTCGAGAAGCTGGGTTTCTTGGTTATTACGAATGATTTAGGATTAAAATATCAGACTTTTCTCTAATACAAATAACTCGGTTATTACGCCATATATTAATGTATATGCCTAATTTAAACTGAGATTTTATGTATTCCAGACCAAATAAAACATTTAAAAAATCTACTGCTGATTCATCCACAACCAATCCCTTCGCACCACCCCGCATGGTTGTTCAGCCTTTAGTTGAAGCAGCCGCACCAGATTTACAAAGTTCTGAAGTACAGGCCAAGCCAGTTGCTAGTAGTTTTCCTGATATCTCCAGGTTTACGTATAAACCTGATCCGTCATCGCCGCCACCAATTCAAATGCAGATCGTGAATCAGCCAGGAGAGCAGAATGAACAAGCGGCAAATCATGTCAACTCCTTCACGGTTTCCCAGACTGGAGGCGAAGTCTTACAAAGAGCTTATGAGTTATGTTCACAAACTGATGTAACACCCAAACAAGACCACAGAGCGAAAGAGGTATATGTCCAAAATATTCAGGGAACACCATTAGGAGCAGCAGCAAACTCACCTACAGCTGCGGGTAATCCATTCGGTTGGACAGAACTGCACGCTGCGGGACATACTTTGGCCAATACTGGTAGCAATAACTCCCACTATAATGCAGTACGTATGCACCTGTGGAACGGTCGCCTAGGAGGTCCAGGTAATGAGTCATGGAACTTAGCACCAGGCCCGGCTAAGGTTAATAGCATGATGTCAGCAGGGCCGGAGACGAGTGCTAAAAATCTGGTCGAAGCAGGTGAATCGATTTGGTTGAAAACTAATGTTTCCTACTTGAACAACTCAACTAATGCCAACGATTTCACATCCGTCGTTCCCAATCGGATAGATATGGCGTGGGGGGTGATGGGTAACACAGCTTCAGGAACTTGGGGTACTGATATCCAATTGCCAGTTGCACCACTCCAGGGACAAGCAGCACAGGATTACAAAGATTGGCCTCAAAATCAGGCTGCTGACTTAGTAAATAAGCTAAATCAAACAGGTATAACAGATCAGATCCGCGCTCAAGCTTTCGACCTAGTGCAGTATGATCAACTGAAGTGGTCAATTATCCACAATTTCCCACAGATATACCTGGGTATGGAAGAGAAGACCAAGGGCGCGATCATCAAAGCGATGCCTAATACGGTGCTAGATGACTTTATGAAGAATGGTCTGAAGGTTATCACTAGTTCTGAACTCTTTGTACAGGAGATCATCTTACCGTTGGTAGCAGTATCAGAGAGCATAAAAGCACAAACTCTGTTTTCAACCCTGCTAAATCAAACGGAACAAAGGAAGGTCATCATAGCATACAAATGGGATCTACTCCAACATCTGGGTGCGATCGCCGAGAGCTTTGCCAAGACCGATTGGACAATATTTAACTATCTTCCAAATGCGGCTAAAGCCAACTTACTTAGCCAATTAGAGCAGAATAATCAAATCAATACGTTCCTCAGTAACCTGACCAATAAGCTAAAAAGAAAGCAATTATTTGGCCTTTGTGCAAATGAGGCAGGAAAAGGTGGCTCATCACAGCAGAAGTTTGATTTCATCAGTAGTAAAACGAATTTGGATACTCAATACAAAGATGAGTATAAAATCGAAACAAACCTAGAGGCGAAAGCATTAGAGTATATGCAGGGTCGCTCTAAGCGTGCTAAAAAACCAATATTTAAGCCTAAGAAGGAGGACAAGAATAAAACCTCCGGTGAGGTCAAGAAGCCCCGTAGAAAGAAAAAGGTAACAATCAAATCCAAGACAAAATAATCACAGATAGAGTCAGCATAAAATGACAAGCACCTACCTCAATAAGATACAGGAACTGATTCGCTCTTTAGAAGCGATGCCGAATCTAACGGTGTGTAATGCAGAAATTGCCCCACCTGCAACAGATGCAGCTATTGCTACTGCTCGCAATTATGCTGCATATCGACTGCCAGCAGGAGTAGAGGAATTCTATCAACAGATGAACGGCTTGCGTTTGGAATGGGAATATGTGGGTGAAGTACCTGATAACCAAACCCCAGATAGCGGAGCAATTCATTTGCTACCGATAGAACGAATATTTGGTAGTTGGAAGGATGTGACTTGGTTTGATGACTTTGAAGGAGGAGACCGATTTAAGGCGGTGAAACCTTTTGACCTTTTCCAATCAGAAGCTTGTGCTGCATTCTACCAAGAACCGGATGCTGCTCCACAAGATGCAGTCTATTTTCATTACTTTGGTGAAAATCTGTGTGCAACAGGTTATTCTTTTCTAGAATATATTGATCGCCTCATTACATCTCGCGGTTACTTATATTGGCAGTTAAGCCTCTGTGCCGATACCCAGAAGAATTCTGAGGTGCGCCAATTCCGAGAACGAATGCCTATCCTCTTCCCTGACTTTTCTGCTGACGCATTTGTACCACGCACATCACATCAATAGCAATTACTCGTCAGCCTAGATTCATCTATCCTGTTAAGGATAATATGCGTTTCTGTGGTACTAATTCACCATTAAAAATATTTCTGAATATTGCGTAAATAGTCTGAATATACAGTCTGTTTTACTGCTGAATTCTGCTGTATTATTCTACTTTTTGATTGTAATACTTATATCTCTGGTATGGTTCAAAACCTTATGTATCCTTGTTACGGTTGCTAATGAAATTAATTACAACCGCAATCATTATGGCTTCTACACAAACCAGCGATCCAACTATTCGCGAAAATGTCCAAGCGTGGCAGAAATTGGATACAGACGAACAGCTTGCTTTGTTTTGGTTTATTTACACAGAAATGGGAGATGCTGTTACACCAGCCGCCCCTAACGCCAGCACTGTTTCTCCAGAAATTGCCGAGGGCTTATTTAATCAAGTCAAAGACTTAAAGCATGAACAACAATTACAGTTACAACGTGACCTGATTAACCGTGTTGATAACCAAATTAGTCGTCAATATGGCTCATTAAGTGATACCACAAAATTACTATTTTGGTATCGTTTAGCCCAAGGTATGGAAAATACTACTATTGTGCCTATGCCGCCTGAATACGAACTTGGTTCTCAAGCTAAACGATTATTGGATAAAATCAAAACATTGTCATTTGAAAAGCAGATTACTGTTTTCCGTGATTATGTTTCCCCAATGGGTGCTGAACCAAAACCTGGTGCTGAGATTTAAATAAGTGTAGAGATGCGTTAGCCTAATTTCGCATTTCAATAAATCTGAGTAGTAAATAAACACAGAGTAGAAATCATAATTCTGCCTCTGTGTTTACTAGGTTGCTCTTTGGGTTAGATGCACCCAAAAATCGTAACGCCCTTTGCTTCGTATTTCATAATTTACGTTAATTAATAAAATATTGCCTCTGTCTTACGACGGGTTTAAATTTATTAGTTGTTGTCATAACGTCTATCTTTTTATAGTGTTTTAAAACAGGCTATTTTTTTAACTTAAACGAAAGTATAGTTAATCGCTATACACTTGATGACAAAGTAGATTTTATCACTTTATCGAAATAAAACTGCTTGCTCATACACAGTCAAAAAAAACATTTAATTTTGAAAATAAAGAACAATAATTAGAGAGGTTTTCATGACTTCTACAAACGTTAATCCTGTAGAACAAGCTGTAGCTGATTTTAAGCAGTTAGATATAGACGATCGCCTGGTAGTATTTGGTTCATTATTTAGCAATGTTGCTGATACAATCTCCACCAGTGATATAGACAAATTACCAACACAAAAAGCTGCTGAGTTAGTAGCACAAATTCAGCAACTTTCGCCAGAAGAACAACTTTATGCTTTGCGCGATTTGCTACCAGCTTCGAGAAATGATCAAAATGAAACCATGCTAGATCCCCATCCAAGTAAAGCAATGGTTGAACTAGCTCAAGGTGGTACAAAAATTCCGACTGGAGAGTATGGCAAACTCAATGCTGAGGGTAAATTAGCTTTTTGGTATTTTTTAGGGCAAAGATTAGGCAGCACCATTATCAACATACCGAGCAACTATACCCCCACAGAGCAAGCTACGGCAGTTTTGAACAATCTACAATCATTAAATACTAATGATTTAGTGTCTTTCTTGAAACAAGTGCTGCAAACCAGAGTCAAAGCATAAAGAATTCAGTGTTGCTGAAGACGGGGGAACGGGTAATTTTGCCTTGTGTCCCCCTTTTTTTCTAGAACCGCAAAGTTTGCTAGAGAAGGTCAGATATTCAAGTAAACTAGCGAACACAGAGAATATAGCGTTTCTCGGTTGAGTGAGGTAAAAGAACCCCACACCCAACCCCCTAAGAGCAAGCGAGGAGAAGATGTAACTTTTGAATTACCCCAACCTCAAGAGTAAAGACAAAACAAATCTTAAAAGCTGCTTAGTTAGCCTTGTAACAGTTTACCCTCAATAACAGTAGCTTATTATGGACTGAGGAAACCACAAGGCGTAAGTTTATGACAAGTGTTGTTCAATCTCCCTACACTAGTGAACAGATAACCGCTTGGTTGCGTGGACTGCTAACAATAGCTTGGGCTGACGGTAACTTTGACGAACAAGAACAGCAATCAATTGGCATTATTACCAAAGATGAATTAGCCCCTTGTCTTGATTGGGATTCACTAGAAGTAATTACACCAGAAGAATTAGCTGCTGTTTTAGGTAAAAATACACCAGCTGCGGAAACTTTTTTGCGTACAGCTGTGATGGTAGCGATCGCAGATGGTACATATTCTTCTAGCGAAGATCAAGTCCTACATCAATTTT
The DNA here is from genome assembly GCF_034931465.1 of Anabaena sp. UHCC 0399. NCBI lineage: Bacteria > Bacillati > Cyanobacteriota > Cyanophyceae > Nostocales > Nostocaceae > Anabaena > Anabaena sp. UHCC 0399. The sequence goes on from NZ_JAYGGZ010000010.1 coordinate 52,645, forward strand.
GCCAAGCCCTAGGCGAACCGGACGACATTTTAGAAGCCCTACGCTATACCCTAGCAGACGAAGAACAAATAAATCCTCTCCTAGCAGCATCACTCACAGCCCCCTCCCCTGATGTACTTAACCCTCTACGAGACTGGCTCGATGGGTTAGAAGTCAAAGACCCCAGAGTCGCCCGGTTTTTGTGTAAAATGATTCCTTCCCAATGTCCCTTTGAGCGAGATGTCACCTTATTTGGACGGAAAATAGTCCACATTCCGCCATTGTGTAAAATTAACCCAATATATGAGCAACTCGTAGGTTTACGCTTCCGCGCCCTTTCCTATTTGGCAGATGAATGTCAAGAAGATGTGACACCATATATTTGAGTGCTGAGTAATGAGTAATGAGTAATGAGTAATGAGTAATGAGTGGGGAGTAGGAAGTAATAAAGTTAGGAATTAAAAATCAAGTAATGACGGATAAAGAGCCAATTAAAAACTTATAATTGATAGCTCACAACTCAGCATCGGCTAAACGCCGCGCTACCGCTAACAGAACTCAGCACTCACAACTCATTCAGGATTTAGCAGTAATGCAATTTATCGATCAAGCAAAAATTGAAGTAGAAGCCGGAAAAGGTGGCGATGGTATTGTCGCCTTTCGGCGGGAAAAGTATGTACCGGCTGGTGGCCCTTCTGGTGGGAACGGTGGAAGGGGTGGTTCAGTAATTTTCATCGCAGTGGAAAACCTGCAAACCCTTTTAGATTTCCGATATAACCATATCTTTAAAGCAGACAATGGCGGACGTGGCGGCCCCAACAACTGCACTGGTGCATCAGGGAAAGATTTAATTATCGAAATTCCCTGTGGAACAGCAATTTATGATGCGGAAACAGGCGATTTGATAGGAGATTTAACTAAACCTAACCAGAGGCTAATTATTGCCCAAGGTGGTAAAGGTGGTCTGGGAAATCAGTATTTCTTAAGTAACCGTAACCGCGCCCCAGAATACTCTCTCCCAGGACTACCAGGCGAAAGAAAACTGCTACGTTTGGAATTAAAACTTTTGGCAGAAGTAGGAATTATTGGTTTACCCAATGCTGGTAAATCAACTTTGATATCATCTTTATCAGCTGCACGTCCTAAAATTGCCGATTATCCATTTACCACCCTGATACCAAATTTAGGTGTGGTCAGAAAACCTACTGGTGATGGTACAGTCTTTGCTGATATTCCTGGACTAATTGAAGGTGCAGCAGGAGGAGCAGGTTTGGGACATGATTTTTTACGCCACATCGAACGTACACGGGTACTCCTGCATTTAATTGATGCTACTAGTGATAATGTTATCGGAGACTACAACACAATTCAGCAAGAATTAGCAGCCTACGGACGCGGTTTAGAACAAAGAATGCAAATTTTGGCATTAAATAAAATTGATGCCGTGGATAGAGAAACTGTAGATTTAGAAGCACTAGCAACGCAATTAAATCATCTTTCTCACGCTAGAGTTTTCTTGATTTCTGCGGTAACTCGCAATGGTTTAGAGCCAATGTTACAAGAACTTTGGAGTGTTCTCGACCAAATTAATGCCATTGAAGCAGCAGAGGTGTTGATTTAAGTCAAGATAAAATTTGTAGTCAGGGTTTTAGCTATCTCTCTGGTGTTTAAAGTAATGCGGTTGATGAAAAAATCAGGCACATGGCTGAAAAAAACCATGAAAGAAGGCTGGCTACTAATTCAAGAAAAGAAAAATTTACTTCTCGCCAGCCTGATTACCAAAGAGGGTATTATTGTTTAAAGAAATCTTGAACAATAGATAGCTTTTCCAGACCAGAAACGAAAGTTAATTCGCAATTGGTGGAGCTAAAGGCGCACGCAGAATCCCACCGCCCCCTATGCTATGAGGGCTATTGTTATCGACAATGTGGAGTGCTTGGAATAGGCGCATAAACTCATCATAAAACTGTCCATCTTTTCCTACCAAGCTGTAGCCATAGTTCTTTTTAAACTCTTCATTTACTCCTTTTTCGACTGCTATGTAGTGACAATCCCACGCTGAACCATCAACTGTATAAGCACCGTAATCTTGGAGTGCATGAAATAGCTTCTTCGCGGCTGGTGTTTGCAAGTTTAAGCTAGCTTCTGTCACCCAAGATGGTATTGCTAACAAAGAACCCATCACTAAAGAAGGGTTCTTTCCTCCATATGTGCTTGGGGCTGTCTTATCAGCTCGATCTGCTGGCCAGCGATATCCAGGGATAGATCGAGAGTAGTAGTAATATTTTCTACCATGAAGCAGAACCTTTAATACATGGCGAATTGGTTGACTACTGGTTAATTCACCTTTACGAATAGTTCCTCCAATTGCTGAAAGACCAGAACCACCATGTGATCCCCCAATGCCGTCACTATAAATATCAACCGGGGGAGTGTAAGCGTATCCATATACTGCTCCACCTGGAATACAACGTGCCAAAGGGTTTAGTTGTTGTAAAGTTTTACCATCGGGCATCAAAAAGGCGGAGCTGTTGTTGGGTGTAGAAGTTCCTACTGTATCGGGTATGATCAAATTATCTGGGATAGGTAAAACAGAAATAGTAGTCTTGTTAGTTTTGGAGCATCTCACTTCCCAAGAACCAGGACGATAAACAGGACGCAAAGGATCGCTAGCTTTGAGTTTGTATAGATGAATTGTATCTGCCCCTGCCCAGTAAGCCTTCTCGATATTTGCTCTTTTGTAGCGTGCGCCTGAGCCAATAGGCATATTCCAAATTGATGTGGATGAAAATGGCCAGAGAAATTTATCTCGCGTCAGAGGTTCTCTAGGGGTTACTGCCTGAGTAATGACAAGTGTAGCCACAAGACTGGTTAAGACGACAAAGAAACGTAATCGCCACCTGTGTTTAGTTAAAATTGAAACAAATTTCATGAAAACTAGTCCGTAATCTTTACATAGAGGGAACGAAGTCTGTCATCATACAGTTCCTGTTGATTGCCTGTGAAGAACAAAAACAGGAGATTTCTGTACTTTTATAAAGTATAATTAAGAGGAAAGATACACAAATTGCGGCAGCAAAGGCAGATCAAACTGGTCAGTTTACTGTTGTTGTATGACTATATTTTTATTTGTATCAACAACTACTGAGTTCATTAGCTGTTTACCAGCTTGAGGTTCAGAAAACAAACAAAGTTGTCAATTTTCCAGTAGTAGAAGAGGCAAACAAAGGCGTGGGTCAGTATCAACCTGGTCAGCTAAAACGCTACAATTCAGACACGATCGCTCGTTACTATCGCTACCGCCCTTGGTTAGTTTGGGGGCGGTTACTCAAAATTAGTTGGTCTTTTGCAGTATTTGTTTTCAGTCTCAAATGGGATGAGTGGCAAAATCGGGTCGAACAGAATAGAGAGAAGCGTGCTACTCAGTTGCGAGAGTTACTTACCAAGCTAGGCCCAACATTTATTAAAGTTGGTCAAGCTCTCTCGACACGACCTGACTTAATCCGTAAGGATTTTCTAGACGAACTGATCAAACTGCAAGACCAATTACCACCGTTTGATAATGCGATCGCTTATCACATTATCGAAACTGAGTTAGACCGGTCAATCTCAGAAGTTTTTAGTGAACTTTCACCTCATCCAGTGGCTGCGGCTAGCTTGGGTCAAGTCTACAAAGGACGTTTATTCAGTGGGGAAGAAGTAGCAGTCAAGGTACAACGTCCTAACTTACGCCCAGTTCTCACCCTTGACCTTTATTTAATGCGCTGGGCAGCAGCTTGGCTTTCTCCCTGGTTACCGCTAAATCTTGGTCATGATCTGACTTTGATTGTGGATGAGTTTGGCATCAAGTTATTTGAAGAAATTGATTACCTGAATGAAGGTCGTAACGCCGAAAGATTCGCGAACAACTTCCGCAATGATCCACAAGTGAAAGTCCCCTGCATTTACTGGCGGTTTACCAGTGGCCGTGTCTTAACTTTGGAGTGGATTAACGGCTTCAAGCTTACGGATACTAAAAGAATTCAGGAAGTTGGTTTAGATCCAGAGGCTATTATCCGCATTGGTGTCACTTCTGGCTTACAACAGTTATTAGAATACGGCTTCTTTCACGCTGACCCCCATCCTGGTAATCTGTTTGCGATGCCGGATGGTCGCATGGCTTACATTGATTTTGGCATGATGGATCAGCTAGAGGAAACTACCAAAGAAACTCTTGTTGATGCAGTGGTGCATCTAGTTAATCAAGACTACACCGATTTAGCCGCCGATTTTGTCAATTTGGGTTTTTTGACACCAGACACGAATATTGCCCCGATTGTGCCAGCTTTAGAGGCGGTACTAGGTAACGCCATTGGTAAGAATGTCGGAGATTTTAACTTTAAAACCGTTACCGATCAGTTCTCAGAACTGATGTATGAGTATCCATTTCGCGTCCCTGCCAAATTTGCGCTGATTATTCGTTCTCTGGTGACACAGGAAGGGATTGCTCTGAGCCTGAATCCGGATTTCAAAATTGTTGAGGTGAGTCATCCCTACGTGGCTAGGCGTTTGCTGACTGGAGAATCGCCTGAACTACGGCGGAGATTACTCAATATTTTGTTTAAAGATGGTAAATTTCAGTGGCAACGCTTAGAAAATTTAATTGCGATCGCTCGTACTGATAGTAATTTTGATGTATTACCGACAGCACGGATGGGGTTGCAATACCTGTTGTCTGATGAAGGCAAATTTCTCCGTCGCAAGTTGGTACTAGCACTTACAGAGGATGATCGTCTTCACACAGAAGAAGTGCAACGCCTGTGGTCTCTAGTGAAAGATGATTTACAACCAAATCGCTTGTTCAATGTAGCGATCGCTTTATTGACAGATTTATCTAGAGAAGGTGTAGCGGCTATCCTACCAAAATCTACAAATCTAGAATTTTTTAGTAATCCCAAATCAACAAATAAAAATTAAAAATCAACGATTTCTGCTGTTTTAATTAGAACCTTCATTTTTTATTATCAATCGGGAGTTTTCATGTACTATTACCCTCTGCAACCACCATATTTTATTCTATTTGTTGGCTTATTTATGTCCGTGACTTCTGGTGTAGCTTTATCTGGCACACTGAAGCTAATTGTCCAAGAATGGAAAATCAATAGTACAGAAAATTCTCCATCAACTTCGGGATTTAAACAACTATTGTCTGTCCCTTTTATCGGTATCACGGTAGGAGTCTGTTTATTTTTATCTTCAGGGTTAGAAATATTTGGCTTTCCTTCCCTTTTAGCTTTAGGCGTTGGTTTACCGCTTAGTATTTTGACTTGTTTATTAATTTGGTTTCAGTTGGGAAGTATGCTGGTTTTTGCAAAACAGAAAGGAATGCAGTCTCTTGATTTAGATTCTTTACTTTAAATATAAAAGAATAGCCAATAGATGAATTAATCGTAGTTAGCAAAGTGCAGAATTAAATTCATCTGTTGGCTAAAATTTCGTTAGCTTTTATCACTTGAATGTCGGCAATTTGATAAGTTTAAGTTTTAAAAACTTATCTATCTATAAAAGAATTCAAAATCTTTCAAAGCTACTAATCTCGCTTTATTCAAGCGGTAGTGATAGCCTAGCTTTCTTTTCCATAAATCCCAAGAATTTTGCTTATTAGTGTAAGAGGCATCTAAATGTTTAGTAATATTTCTCACTTCAGCCCAGCCATCCTGAGCCACACTCCAGCCAATTTTAGCGGCGGCTAATCCCATTGCATTACCTGAACCAGCATGAATACCCCGCAATTCTAAATATCTACCAATCTTTGCCCAATATTTTAAATACTCTACTTCTCTACCTTCATCTCTAGCAATAATAAATAAAGACTCTCCAATATAAGGTGAGTCTTGCAATTTGATATTTAAATGTGAAGCTACTTTTTGGATGTGCGCTAATCTTTCAGGAGTATATCTAGTAACGTGTTCAACTAGATTCTCACAATGACCTGCTGTAATGCCTGGTTTCCAGGTTAAAGTGTCAGGTAAGGAAGAGAGTATTGTTGTATCTGCATCAATATATATTGCTGCATTAAATCTTGACAAAGCTAATTCCATAACCAAGCTTTTATCATGATAACAATGCAGAATTCCGCGTTGGTTATGCTTAAAGGCTAAAACGTTGGGACTATTGTTAAAATCTGCTGGCTTATCTGTTAAAACTACAAAAGATTTTCCTGGAGAATATTTTGCTAAATCACTAGCTAATTGTTGAGTTAGCAGACGATATTTTTTTCTTAAAGCTAATGTGCAGAAGCAGTAATTGTGTTGTTCAGAATTCATAATTTTTCCTTATGTATCGCCATTGGGAAATATAATTACTAGTGTTTTTACGGTTTTCACCGTCAACCTTACAGATTAGATTACAATATATCTGTGCTTCCCACTCACTTGAGAGACTAAAATCACTGTATTTTTACGGTTAATACTATTAATCTTAATAATTAAATTATGAAGCATTAAATGCTAGGGTAATTTTAAATATAAATTTAAAGAACCCTCTGAAGTTTCACTACTTGTTGTGAAACTCCAGAGGGTAAGGTTAATATTGCTTGCAGGAGAACAGTAACAGTTTAATTTTTAAGTTGCCGTAACTGCTGTTTAATATTATTTAGTGTCTTTTGCCACTGATTTGGTTTGACAGGTGCAGGTATATCAGATGGAGATAATGCAGAATTAAGATTACGGTAGTATTCCCAAATGTCCCAGTAGGGACAACCTGGTTGAATGCGAATACCTGCCCAATGCAGATATTGCAGGGGTTGATTCACACTAGGATCAAATAAAATGTGGTCTTGAGTTTTAAATTGCAGTGAACCAGCCCAATTACCTGGAGCTTTACCCTGTCTGCGAACAATATTAAATCGGCGGTGAATCCGCTTGAGCAACATATAGTTGATAATTGGTTGGTCAGAAGTCTTTTCAGAGAAGTCAAAATACTCTGGATGAGCAGCACACTCAGCAAAGGTTGCCAATAAATCCTCATTCGAGATTAAGTTTTTCTTTGAACCCCAAAAACCACCGTTAAAAATATCTTTAACTTCTGTTTCATTAAAGATATTATCTGCAAATACTTTTGGCGTAAAAACGTTTTTGATGCCGCCTAAATGTTGATAATCACAACAAATAAAGTCAGAGTCAGCTAGATAATTGAGATTATCAATAATTTTTTCAAAAACAACAATATCGGTATCAATATACAAAAATTCCTCAAAGGGTCCGAACCAACAAGCTTGCTTACGGAATTGGTTGGGACGGGCAAAAAATTGATTACCAAAAATTTCGTGTAAATTATGAGCAAGACGCTCTATAAAATCTAAGTCTTCATAGAGTTGCACACCATAATTTTTGTTGAGTAATTCCGCTATTTGATGATAATTGTCATCATAGGGTATCATCATAATTGGGGTGTCTTGGTCATGCAATCGAATACTATTGAGTAGAGCGATCGCATGATCGATGACTTTGTCATTAGCAATAATATAAATGCCACGGCTCATTGTATCAACCTCAAAGAGTTAATCCTAATTTTCGTAAAATTTTTGTCCCCAAACTTGGGAACTTATTATCAACTTTGGGCTTAGTTGTAAGTTTTGGTTGCTGGTCTGGCTCATGAAGATAGCGATAGTGTAAAAAAGTGTCGCGGTAGGGAAAATCAATATTTTCTCCTTCGGAAACTTGCTTAAAGAACCGAGATTTTAGTCCGATATAATGAATATAAGTTAACTGCTTACCGTGGTCGTACAGGATATTGTCTTGTGTTGTAAAATGATTAGAAGTTACACAACAGCCTGTCCTTTCATGGCTAGGCAGTTGGTGAGCTAAGTTACAGTAAGAAATTCCTAACCGCATCACCATATAGTTGAGAACTGTTTGATCTGGGGCCATTGCATACAAGATTTCTGCTTCTCCTTGGCGGAGTTTTTCTAAAACAATTTCTTGATTTTGGCTGGTAAATATACTTTTTTTAGAAGCATAAAATCCAGAGCAAAATATTTCTGTTTGCAGTTGTTCTGGGGTGAATAATTCTGTTAATTTTGGGGAAGCGATATCATAAACATGAGATAAATCTTTATACTGGAAATCATATACTACAAAGTCATATTTATCTAGCTGGGCAAAAATTTTATCTAATGGACTCATTAATAATGTGTCTGCATCCATGTAGACAAATCGCTCAAAAGGCCCATCAAAAGCACAGTAACGACGATGAGTACCGACTCGATGATATTTATCACCACTAACTTTTAGCCAATTGGCTTGAGCGGTGGGGTGAGTATCCCAAACACGACGCACAAATTCATCCCATTGTTGAATTGAATTTTGATCATCATATAGTTGCACCTGTGGACGGCGAGCTATTTCAGCAGCGATTTGCTCTGTATGATCATCATAAGGATAGACACAAACAGGCATGGTTTGACCATAAATTGCTTCAATACTATTGAGTAGAGCAATTAGTTGGTCATAAACTTTATCATTAGCAAGAGTACAAATACCATCCATAGAATAACTCCTTTCCTATGAGGACTTAGCAACAAATTCTGACAACCAATTGAGTAGATTTAGTTTGTGTAAGATAATTTGTCTAGCTTCCGCGATCGCATCCTTAGCTGCATACCAAGCATCAGGAGTAGAAGTCACTTCTTGGATGTAGGCAATACCTTTTTCATCTAAACTAGGCAATCGTAAAAAACTACCCGGTGGTAATAATTTATCAGCAGCCGATCCTCCATAGTAAATTGGTAAGCACCAAGCCAGTAAAGCATCCCATAATTTCTCACTCACATACCAACTGTTATCAGCATAGTTTTCAATTGCTAAATTGTAATAATATGGGGCCATGCCATGCCATTTACCGCCCAGTTCACCGGATGATTTTGACCATGCAGGTAAATTACGCCCATATAAATCAAACTTAACTTCATTATTTTGTAGTGATTCTAAAAACTGTAATCGTTGACGATGATTAGCTGTACGGTTGATACCAGAGGTAATCCAACTACAAGGGCCAACTTTTTCGGGTATTGGCATCTCATTTAATTCCCGAAACGAGTTGCCAATATACCAAATTGCAGGCATATAGTCAGGGACGGGGGCAAAATCATCAGGGCCAGAAATATAACCGCAGTAATTTTCTGCTGCTTGATAATAACGTTTATTTTTCTCGACAACCTCATCTAAAGGTGGTTCGCGCAAAAGATATATTACTCGTTCTTTTGGCACACCTCGCAGGCGCGAACCAACGTCGATTTTTGGTTTTTGTGGTTTTCGTCGTAACTTATCTAGCCAAGATTGAGGCTGATGTTTTTTGGGAAAATCGAATTGATACATCAGCATAAAATCTGGGTTTGGTGCTGATGCTTGTATTTTAATATTGCCCCAAATGCCGAAGTGATTGGGAGTTTGTTGCCATAGCCAATCTCCTCTTTTATCAATATTGCTATAGCTGCTAATCATCCCGACAGTTTTTATATCCATTTGCATCTATAATTTATTGTTTAATTTGCGCCCTACCCTATCATTGGAGGACGTAAAGACTCATCAACATAACTGAGTATCTTATCTGCTCGATTTTCCCAAGAGAACTGTTTAGCTAATTCAATATTATTCACATAGCCTTCTATTTTTCTAGGGTAAATTTCTAAAGCTTGTTCTATGGACTTGGCAAGCTTTTTGGGATGATCAGGTTCACACCATACAGCAGATAAAGGCAAATCCTTGAATAACATTAAAGGTGGTATCTCCGTAATTATGATAGGAGTGCCTGAAGCCATGTACTGAAAAAATTTCACAGGATTTGTGAAATTAGCAGACTTACCAGAACAGTGAGGGTGAGCTAAAATATCCGCAGCTTGAAATAAACTTACTAATCGCTGGCGAGGTAGTATCCAGCCTAAAAATTTCACATTATCTATTTGTTTTTCTCTCGCTAGCTGTTGATAAGCTGTAACTTGTTCTTCTTTACCACCTGTGATTACAAACTGAATGTGTGGCAATTCCTTCGCAGCATCAATTAACACATTAATCCCTTTGAAAGGATATAAAGCACCTGAATAGACTACAAGATATTGCCGTTCATTTCCTAATAGCTCTTTGCGCCATTCTTGGGCTTGTTCTGGTTGCCTGAGTAAAAATGATTTTTCAAAACCGTTATGTAACCAAACAACTTTGTCTGGTGGCATACCCTGTGCAATTAAGCTTTGTCTAATTGGTTCTGACTGGGTGATAGCAATTTGAAAAAACGGGCTATTAACAATTTCTGGAGCAAATTTTTCTTCTTGAAAATAGTGACGCTCATAGATTGTGGGAATGTGATTCTTTACTGCGGCTTTGACAAAGTTCCAATCTCTAGTATGGACAAGTTTAGTATGAGGTGAAAGATGAATTGGTAAATAGTAACGTGTTAATACTGTATTAGTATTAGTTAACTTGCCACCAATGCAATCAATCGGCCATGGCATTGGTAAAGTAGCAATTTTTAACTTATCTTGGACATCGTAAAATTCTACAAACTTTTGATCGGGTTGTGTGAGTTTAAAGGGAGAAAGTAACCCTAAGGTATTCCCAGAACCACGCTGAGAATCTGGATAAACTAAAACTGAAGAATAGCCAATATTAGCTGCGGCATTAGCGCAAAGAACATCATGTATTTCGTGGGCTGTATCTGGTTTTAAGGATATTGTTCTACTAAAAAAAATATATTTATTTTTCATGTTTATTTTAGCTGCTAATTATTATGTATACTTTCTTCAAATTTTTCTAAGAAATTGAGCAAATTCATGCCTAAATTTAGATTTTCTTTGAGTATTTGATATTGAATTTGAGGTGATTCTAAAGAATTATCAGAGAGGGAACGGAGAGAGCTTAATAGCGAGTTTAACTGTGTATGAAATCCGTGTATTGTATGCAAATAACCACTTTGGTCACTGCTGCTTTGATTGTTCTCTGGTGATGATGTAGATAGGTGGTGGATTTGCTGTTGCACAATATCCTCAAAAATATCCAGGGTGTTGAGGATTTTGAATGTTGATTTGTATGAGTCTTCAATTAATGTTTGGTATTCTTGAGTTTGCTGTTCTTGAGTATTGTCTGCCATCTCATCAAGTAACAAGTGCAAGACACCAATCATTGAGTTCAGCCTTGTCCGCATTTCATAAGAAATTCGCAATAAGCTTTGATTACTATGATTACTATGATTGCTAGTTTTAGGAATATCACTAAACTGCATTGAGTAGAGACGTGCGTAATAACCACCTTTTTGTAGGAGTTGTTCATGAGTTCCTACTTCCATTACCTGTCCTTGATCTAGGACGGCAATTTGGTCAGCTTTCTGGACTGTGGACAGGCGGTGAGCAATGACTAAGGTGGTGCGATCGCGACTAAGTTCGTCTAGAGCTGCTTGCACTAAACGTTCGGAAACTGTATCTAAAGCACTAGTAGCTTCATCTAAAATTAAAATTTCTGGATTTTGCAATAAGGCGCGGGCGATCGCTAATCTTTGTCTTTGTCCTCCAGATAGCATCACACCGCGATCGCCAATTAAGGTATCAAATTCCTGTGGTAATTTACTAATAAACTCATAGGCATTGGCTCGCTTGGCGGCTGTAATAATTTCATCCTTGGTAGCCTCTGGTTTCCCATAGGCGATATTCTTTCCTACCGACTCATTAAACAAAAAGGTATCTTGACTAACGATTCCCATCCTTTGGCGTAAAGATTTCACGTTAAAATCACGCAAATCTCTACTGTCAATTGTAATACTACCGGATGTTGGATCATAAAATCTGGGTAGGAGGTCAGCCAAGGTTGACTTACCAGCACCAGAACTACCTACTAAAGCTAAGGTTGTACCACGAGGTAAAAATAAAGTGACATCTTTTAATACCAATTTATCTTGCCCCGGATAGCCAAAAGACAAGGAGTTAAAACCTATACCCTTTTCTAATTTGGTGTAAATAACATCACCTTCACCCATAAAGGGTTTATTATCACGCCGCAAAAAATCAGTTACTATATCCACGCTAGGCGCACTATTGGCAAAACTATTGCGAATACTATTCAACTGAGAAACTAGTGGTAACAGTCTCAGTAGTACCAATAAATATGTAAGCAGTACGGCTGATAGAGCTGAAACTTGATCAGAAAATAAAACTCTGCTTAAAAACACAATCAATAGCAAGGATGTAATTCCCATGACCTCACTGAGTGGAGCAATCAATTGGGAATTTGCTTGAGAATCGAAATCTGCTTGCTCGCGATCGCGAATTAGAGTGATGATTTTTTTATATTCTTTGTCTTCATTTCCTGTAGCTTTAACTAACCTAATCCCATTTAATATTTCTAGCACAGTGATTGAATACAATTTGGACATTTCACTAAGCTGTTGTCCAAAGTGTTTGGAGCGGGAAATTGTATACTGGTTAATTAATGTGACTAAAGATAACAACACAGTAGCCGCAACAGTTAACTGCCAAGAAATCGATAGCAGCAATCCAATAAATACAAAAATTGTAATAACATTAATAATTAATTTAATGACATTACTGATAGAACCTGCCGCCCGGCCAATTTCTCCTCCTAGACTATTCAATAAATCACCAACTCTCATTTTGGTGTAGTAGTCTAGGTCAACCTCTAGCAATAATTTCAATCCAGTTTCTCGAATATCTGAAGTTAACTTTCTTGTAAAAGAGCTTGATGTTAAAGAACTAGTATAAGTGGCTAAATTTTTTAAACAAATCGTTAATATAATTGCCCCCGACATGACCAATATCCGATAGTTCTCTGGGACATTATCAAACGGAGTCATGATTGACTTTAGCAGCGAAGGGGCATTAGTTAAGTCTATCTCTTGTCCCACTATCTTTAAAACTATCGGCACAATCAAAGTTGTGCTAATACCATTAAATAAAGCTCCAGAAAATCCCAATAATACTGTCAGAAAAATCCAGCCGGGATATGGTTTGGCAAACTTTAGTAGTAGTTTTCTGGTAGACATCTGTTTTTATTATCACACCTAAGATATTGTTAACATTATTCTGTAATTTCTACATATTCCAACTTTTTCATCAAGAGTAATAGAAAATTCTTATACGAATAACCGTGTTTCTACTATGACCCAAGATAATATACCCCTAAATTTTACGTTATTCAAAATCTACCACTTAGAGCTAATCTTCATAACTGAGCAATTAATGATTGCAGGGTAGAAGCCATCGCCTCTAAACTATATTTCTCTACACATCTTTCTCTAGCTTTTTCACCACGCTCATTAGCTAAATCTATATCTTGAAAGATCAATTGAATTTTCTCGGCAATTTGTTCTGGAGATGCAGGGTTAACTAAATAACCAGTATCCGCTAAAATTTCTGTAATATCTCCTACATGAGTTGATAATACAGGTTTAGCCATTGCCATCCCATCTGTCAACTTTAAAGGAAATTGAGCGCGAGATGTTAAGGTATCTCGTTGCGGGACGACAACAACGTGAGCCGCAGCCACAATTTCTGGCATGACATCTACAGGACACTTTGGCAACTTAATAATCCAACGTCCCCATTTTTGAATCAGCTGCTCATCGTAGTCATCGTAAGGACTACCACCGACAATCACCAGTCTTAAATCTGACTCATTTAACAAATCTAGAGCCATTAAAACATCTTCCACCCCCTTGTGAGGACGTGGTGCGCCAGGAAACATCAAAATTCGATATTCAGACAGACCATAACGCTCTCTACTGATTTTTGGGTCATACTTACTAGGATCGAACATAGCAGTATCTTTCCCATTCGGTACATAAACACCGCCAAAACGTTTTTGTAAAAACTGAGTATCTACTGTGATGGCATCTGCTTTTGGTACTAACTTTTCTATCCATTGAAGATACAGTGGATGATCTGGAAATCTCAATGCACCTTTAGGCTTAAAAATATCTCTGTACAATTGCTTAAAGCCGGGACGATATTGCCATTCATCACCACCGTGCCAACTGAGTTCCCAGTCATCCATATCTAAAAGTAAAGGACGATGGGTACTAAACTTTTTCAAGAGGGAAACCCCAAAACTCGTCGGTTTAGGTTTTACAGCATAAATAATATCCCCGTCTATTTTTTGTAACAGTTTTTGGGCAGAACCGAAAAAATTGGGATAGTTAGTACCAGAAATAGGAATAACTGTAATTTCATTAGGAGGAATTGCATACAATTCCTTTCCGTAAAGAAATCCAATAATCTCAACTTGATGTTCCAGAAATTTCAAAATCTGAGCTAGCAAAAAAGCTCGGACGCTACCACCACCTGATAAGTCGCTAACAATTAATGAAACCTTCATGCTTTCTAAATAAACCGTTCAATAAATGGTAAAAAAGAGACACTACTAGCTAGAAAATTATTATTAATAATAGATAAATCCTTGCGAATTTGTTCTAGTTTACTACCTTTTTGTCTATGACCCTTACCCGTGTAATGAATAATATAGCTTTGAACCCGATGTTTAATAGGCTCTTTACCTTTATAGTAAATTATATAGCGATCAGGTTTATTTCTCTGCTCCTGCTCTTTCAGGTATTCAGGAGAAATTAAACCGATTAAGCTATTAGTCATAGTCAGCAATTGATTGATTCTTCTGCCAAATCTGAGATTGCTATTTTTGGTGTGTGTTGTATGATTAAATTTATAATCAATATCGTGAATTTCTATACCTAATTTTTGTATAGTATAATTTAATATAGTTTGCTCGATAAATGCTCTTTTAGTTTTTGCCCATGCTAAAAGATTATTATCTACACTAAATACTTGACGATGAGCCTGAGAGACTACCATCACACCGCTATTAAAGTATGTTCTCTCCCAATTAATGTTTCCTAATTCGTTTTGAATATCTTTGATAGATCCATCATGAAAGTATGTATGGTTGCTAACAAGAAAAGCCCCAAACTTTTCTTCTGGGACTATCTCAAATAGATTTGGACATTCTGGAGTTACTATAACGTCCGTATCTAAATAAATGATGCGCTCGTAACGTTCTAATAGGTCATAAATTTGGTACTTCTCATAATGCAAGTAACCAAGATTAAGTTTTTCGCTATCAATAACGATGAAATCTGCGTCTACTTTTTTGGCATAAGCAGCTAAGAGTGGATGAGTCAATTCACCAAGACTGTATTCTTTGCCGATACACAATGTAACTACTGCTTTCATTAAAAATCTCCGATTAGTTGATAAGTTTTAAAACTTCTTGATAATATAACTGATTAGCATTTCTGCATTCTTCCAATGCTTCTGGATAAGTTTGTACATACTGCAATTTTTCCTGCCAATTATTGGGTTCACAAAAGGGAACTTTGTATTTTAAAGTGTAAAATTTAGTCGAAAAAGGAAAGGCTAAAACTTTTTTATTTAATAAAATTCCCCAATACATTCCATGATAAGTATTCGTTAAAATAGTGTCAGCTTCACCTAAAAATTTAATAATTTTGCTAAAACTTAATTGAAAATCATCTATGGGTGTAAATAATAGATTAGAAATTTTTTCAACTAATCCTTGTTTATTATTAAGTTTATTATTAACCATAACTGGAAAATTTCGGGGATTTGGGGGAATTTTCCATTGAGGATTGGCGTGTTGATAAATTACAAATTCATGTTTGACATCATATTTTTTATCAAATAGTTGACTCATGCAACTGACACATGGGAGATAGTTAAAGCCCTGATTGTAATCCCTAATACCATGTAGATCAAACTTACTCATGTAATTGGGATATTTCAAATTGCCGCCTAAATCTTCATAACTGTTATGACCAATACCCCAAGATATTAATTTCCCTTTTTTGTGGTCAGCAATGTAATTCATCTTTTCTGAAAAAAAATCTCTGGCGACTAAACCACCTCCACCAATGATAATGTCATTATTTAAAGTTTCTGGATTATCCAAATCCATAATATCAATTGTTTTTGTTTCTTGAGGAAAATTGAAATATAGTAAGGGAGAAGACATGATATCCCCGACATTATTATCTCTTCTATGAATATTTATTAACATCTAGTAACATCCCTCATACAAATTACTTTAATTGGTGTTGTATCTCTCTAGAAAAGTTTTCCCAAGTTAAATTTTCAACGGTTTTTCTCACGTTTGTTTTAATTTGAAAAGCTTGTGCAATCAGGTTACATATTTCCTCAACAGAACTATCGACATCAAAAATCAGTCCGTTTTCTCCATGAACTATCAAATCAGGGGCAAATCCTGTTTTACTAGCCACTGGAACTACATTGCACATCATTGCTTCAACCAAGGGAATTGGCCCTCCTTCTAGCTTGGCGGTTGAAACAAAAACATCCATTTCAGCATAATATTTGGGATAATCAGAATAGGGAGCTTCAATATAAGAAAAGTTGGGTAGAGATGCCATTTCTGGAAATCTGTCGTAATTTTTCCACCCTTTACCTAGGAGGATAAATTTACGTGATGGCATCATTTTAATGATATTTAAAATGCGCTCTGGCTCTTTGCGGTAATAAAAGGCTGTACAAAAACCCACAGCACCATTTTCACGCTCATGAGGTTGAAACAGGTTTTGATCAGCCGCACCCAATATATACGTTACTTTCTGGGAATTCAATCCCTGTGAAATCAGGAGTCTAGCAAATTGTGAACAAGCACATATAACTTTGCTTGCTTGATTAAGTACATAAATTAGTTCATCGTTACTTATACCCAGGTCATTACGAGGATGCGTATGCCAAACTAGTATTTTACTGCCCCAAATAGATGGGTTTAGTTTTATACAGATTGGTAAAAAAGAGTAATGAGCAAAAAAGTAAGCTTTTGATGGAGGTAAGGAAGACTTTGAGTAATGGAAGCAATATTTACCGGGAAAGTAAGTTGCAATTTCTCTACATATAGCTTCTAGTATCCAACCTCTAGCGAAATCTAAGACTACAAAAACTAGGTCATACTCTTCTATTGTATTTGCTGTATCTTTCTGACTCGGTAATTTGCTGATCAAGAATTTCCAATAGGTGAGAGTATAAGGGATGATATAAGCTGGTTTAGCAAGTATTGTTTCAGCTTTTTTTTTGATTTTTTTTAGCTTTTTTTTAAGAGGGAAATAATACATAGTAATTTCATATAAGTCTTGGGTATTTAATAAATAAAATCATCCTAATTAATCAGGATAAATTGAGTGTACTTTTAACAAAGTTTAATTTATCTGATACAAGAGCTAGGATTTTTTTTGAACGAGGGCCACGATACTTTTCGTATAGTAAAAAGCTAGGAGTTATCGCTCTAATTTTATTTACTAATTTTATAGTAAATTTATTATTTAACTTTATTTTTTTGTCGAATAATCTAACTGGGGTAGGAGCTATTTTAATTAATTGATCAAATATGGATTGATCTTGTTCTCGGATAGCTTCCTCCAAAAGATACTCGATGCCGATTGTGCAGAAATTATTCAAGTCTGGATGCTTTTGTACTACATTTTCATAAAATAAAATATAGTAATTTCTCATATAAGGCCAGTTATTAGTGCGATTAGTTTGGTGCTTTGTATAGTAAGCCCCAATCATAGGAGTATAAACAAAATTTGCCCCTGCTCTGAGAATATCTATGGCAAAATATCTATCCCCCAGAGCTTTAAGATATTCAGGGAATTGAATTTTACTCAATATTTTTTTGTGCATCAACATGGCTTGCTGAAGACAAGGATGGGGTGAGGCTGCTAAAAAATCGGGGATGAGTAAACGTTGAATTAGTTGCTCTGTAGTTAATGAACCGATAATATTTTCCTGACGGTTAACAATATTTTCTTGAGCATCTATAAATACTCGTTCATAATCTGAATAAAATATGACATTTTCAGAAAAACTAACTTGTGCTAGATGATTTAGTTGAAATCTAATTTTGTCTTCATGAATCCAATCATCTGCATCTAGACATTGAATCCATTCTCCCTGAGCCTTTTGAATCCCAAAATTGCGAGAAGATGGTAGTCCACTATTTTCTTTAAAAAAGTATTTCACTCGCTGATCAATACCCATTAATTGCTCAGACACTTGACGAGTGTTATCAGTAGAACCATCATCTATAATCAGACATTCAAGCTCAGTGTAGGTTTGTGACAATACACTTGTGACTGAACGCTCAAGGTAGTGTCCTTGATTAAAGCAATTAATAATAATTGATACCAGTGGAGGCATTTCTTAAGTGTTCCTCATACTTATGTTTATCAGTTAATACTCACTATTACAGAGATAGTAGGCGTATTCACTTGCCCTGAAGACTTTTGGTTCTTAAGATAGCACAGATTTTTAGTATAATTCCTGATTATGGGTTTTCGCTTAGAGTTTCACTTACCTAGCATTATTGACTATGTATAACTATTACTATGAGTTACCAATTAACTAGTTTCAGCTGTCCTGTTTGGATATGGTTAAAAACACGATTAATCTGACGACGCTCTCCTTCATGCACATCTCTTTTATTGAAAACAGTAGAGGTAAGCAAGGTATGGTCTTGGCGACTCATCTTACCAGAGCGCAGGATTCTGTCTACAATTTGCTTTGCTGACATCTCTGATTGGTCTTGAACATTACTATAGATATAACTTTGGTTACGACTCATAAATTATCCTACTTAAATAGATGTGTCATAGCACTACGACTAAATCTTCTTTGCTTTAAAGTAAATATGAATACCACTACATACGGTTTCTTAAGTAATTTGACAGCAAAAAAAGAACACACTAAATCTAACTGTGCATTAACACTTCCTCCTAGAGAAGTTTTACTGATCAATGAAAATATTCTTTATATTTTTTTTGTATAATTTAAGTGTAAGTACAGGGTTATATTACGATAAGAGATAAAAATGGGGTCTGTAATCTAAAAAATACAAGTGTTTGATCAGACTTGGGGCAATATCTAGTGATTTACTAGTAATTAAGAGTTGAAAATATATACCAAGCACTAACTTATGAGGAAATAAAGCTAATGCGAGTCATTCGTCTTGAGGCACTCTCAGACAACTATATATTCCTACTGCATGACCCTAAACAAAATATTGCAGCTGTTGTTGATCCCGCAGAGGCTGAACCAGTACTCAAGGAACTTGCAGGATTGAAAGCGGAATTAGTGGCAATTTTTAATACACATCACCATCATGACCATATAGGTGGTAATCAGCCGCTAATCCAAAAATTCCCGCAAGTGAAAGTTTATGGTGGTGCGGAAGATAAAGGCAGAATACCAGGACAGGAGGTGTTTTTGCAGGAAGGCGATCGCGTCCAATTTGCTGATAGAGTAGCAGAGGTCATATTTATCCCTGGACACACCCGCGCCCATATTGCTTACTACTTTCCTCCCCAAACAGCCAATGAACCTGGGGAGTTATTCAGTGGTGATACCTTGTTTGCTGGTGGTTGCGGTCGCTTATTTGAAGGTACACCAGCCCAAATGGTGGAATCTCTTAGTAAACTTAGGTCTTTACCAGATAATACCCGTGTTTGGTGCGCCCACGAATACACCTTAAAAAATTTACAATTCGCCCTGACAATAGACGGTAATAATACAGAACTGCAAAAACGTAGTTATGCAGTCAAAGCACAACGTAGTCGCCAAGAACCTACTATACCCTCAATGTTGGGAATAGAAAAGCTGACCAATCCCTTTTTACGTTGGGAGCAACCAGCACTACAACTAGCAGCGAATAGCAGTGACCCTGTGCAAACATTTGCCAGGATTCGGGGAATGAAGGATATATTTTAAGTCACTTGTCCCCAATCTCCTGTCTCTATTTTGAAATTTTTGGCATTTAGGAGTTGCGATCGCCCCCCGCCTTTCGCTAGGATCTGTAAGCTTTGGGATTATAGTATTGGTTGGGATACAGCTACGCTCACGTAGATTATCCTGCTGCCACCCAAGTTAATGAGATTTTACAGGAAAAACGGAAAACAATGGCGAAACGCATACAATTAGTTTTAACTAAGGATGTCAGCAAGCTAGGAAAATCTGGCGATTTAGTAGATGTAGCTCCTGGCTATGCTCGTAATTATCTGATTCCTCAGAGTTTTGCAACTCATGTGACTCCCGGTATTCTTAGACAAGTAGAACGCCGTCGGGAAGTAGAACGGCAACGCCAATTAGAGCTTAAACAACAAGCACAAGAACAACAAGCAGCCTTAGAAAAAGTTGGCAGCTTGCAAATTGCCAAGCAAGTTGGTGAAAACGAAGCGATTTTTGGTACTGTCACCACTCAAGATGTTGTTGATGCTATCCAAGCAGCTACAGGTCAAGAAATAGACCGTCGTGGTATTACCATTCCTGATATTGGCAAGTTGGGTACTTACAAAGCAGACATTAAGCTACACTCTGAAGTCACAGCGCAAATTGATATTCAAGTGGTGGCTAGTTAAACTAGGGAGGGACAGGGGACAGGGGACAGGTGACAGGAGAGGGGTGGTTTTACCCCAATACCCTTGCCCCATGCCCAATTCCCCCTGCCCAATGAATAAATTATGGCTGAAGAATTAAGTTTTGAATCGCGTGGTAGCAATAGCCTCCCACCCCAAAACATCGAAGTGGAAGAAGCGATTTTGGGGGGTATTTTACTAGATCCAGAGGCAATTAGTCGAGTTAGCGATCGCCTAATTCCCGAAGCTTTTTATATTACTGCTCATAAAGATATCTATCAAGCTACCCTCCGCCTCCACGCTCAGGGTAAACCTACGGATTTACTCGCGGTGACAAGTTGGCTGGCTGACAACGATTTACTGGCGCGAATAGGTGGCAGAAATAAGCTAGCCACATTAGTAGATCGTACAGTCTCAGCCGTAAATATTGATGCCTTAGCAGGGTTGGTGATGGAAAAATACCTGCGACGGCAATTAATTAAGGCTGGTAATGAAATTGTCCATCTCGGTTATGAGACGGAAACTGAGTTGCCAATTGTGTTAGACCAAGCCGAACAAAAGGTTTTCGGTGTTACTCAAGAACGTCCCCAATCTGGTTTAACTCACATTGCCGAAACCCTGATTAATAATTTCCAGGAAATTGAGGAGCGAAATCAAGGTATTTCTTTACCTGGGATTCCCTGCGGCTTTTATGATTTAGATGCTATGACTAGCGGTTTCCAGCGTTCTGATTTAATCATTGTCGCTGGGAGGCCATCAATGGGAAAAACCGCCTTTTGCCTCAACCTGGCTCACAATATTGCCGCTTCTATGCGATTACCTGTGGCTGTGTTCAGCTTGGAAATGTCAAAAGAGCAATTAGTACAACGCTTATTAGCGAGTGAAGCACAGATTGAAAGTGGTTATTTGCGGAGTGGACGACTGAGTCAAACTCAATGGGAACCTTTAAGCCGTGCGATCGGTATGCTGTCGGAAATGTCGATTTTTATCGATGATACGCCCAATATTACCGTTACCCAAATGCGAAGTCAAGCTAGACGACTGCAAGCCGAACAGGGTGTAGAACTGGGTTTAGTGGTGATAGATTACCTGCAATTAATGGAAGGAGGGGGTGATAACCGTGTCCAAGAGTTATCGAAAATTACCCGTTCTCTCAAAGGTTTGGCGCGGGAATTATCTGTACCGGTGATTGCGTTATCTCAGTTAAGTCGTGGGGTGGAAGCACGGACTAATAAGCGTCCCATGTTATCTGATTTGAGAGAATCTGGTTGTTTAACTGGTGATAGTTTGGTGACGTTAGTAGATAGCGGTCTACAAGTTCCTATTCGGGAATTAGTAGGTAAATCTGGTTTTGCAGTTTGGGCGTTAAATGAAACCACAATGCAGTTAGAGAAAGCAATTGTTAGCCATGCTTTTTCTACAGGTGTCAAGCCTGTATTTACCTTAAAAACCCGCTTGGGAAGAAAAATTCGCGCCACTGGTAATCACAAGTTTTTAACAATTAATGGCTGGTGCAGATTAGATGAATTAAGTCCTCAACAATATCTGTGTTTACCTAGACATTTACCTAGTTTTGGTAAACAAACCATGACCTATGCTGAGGTAGCATTATTAGGACATTTAATTGGCGACGGTTGTACCTTACCGCGTCATGCCATACAGTACACTACGAGGGAGATTGACTTAGCTGAAAATGTTGCTTTTCTAGCGAAAGAAGTTTTTGGAGACGCAATCGTTCCTAGAATTTCACCTGAACGTAACTGGTATCAAGTTTACTTGTCAGCCGCACAACGCTTAACTCATGATGTAAGAAATCCTATAGCTAAATGGCTAGACTCTCTTGGTGTTTTTGGCTTAAGGTCTCATGAAAAATTTGTACCTAAAGAATTATTTTCGCAACCGCAAGAGTTAATAGCTTGCTTTCTCAGACACCTGTGGAGTACAGATGGTTCTGTGAAGTTGGTTGCAGGGAAAAAGCCAAGACCTATTGCTTATTATGCAAGTAGTAGCGAAAGGCTAGCTTTTGAAGTACAAACGCTTTTGTTAAAGTTTGGTATTAATGCCAAACTCAGGTCAATTCCGCAAGTTGGTAAAGGTAGAGATCAGTATCATGTAACAATTACTGGTAAGCCTGACCTTGAGTTGTTTATTCAAAAGGTTGGAGCAATAGGAGAATACAAGCTAGCTTCATTACAACAAATTTCGGAACATTTAGAAAATAGTGTTCATAATACCAACAGAGATATAATCCCCAAAGACGTTTGGAAAAAACACGTTCTCTTTGCAATGCAAGCTGTTGGAGTGACCACAAGATCATTACAGTCTCACCTTGAAATGTCCTATTGTGGCTCTACACTTTATAAGGCAAATTTAAGTCGTAAAAGAGCTTTAAAAGTTGCCAAAATTGTTCAATCAAGTGAATTATTTGCCCTTGCAAACAGCGATGTTTATTGGGATGAAATAGTTTCAATTGAAACTAGTCTAGAGGAAGAAGTATTTGACCTTACTGTTCCTGGGTTACATAATTTTGTGGCGAATAATATCATTGTCCATAATTCTATTGAACAAGATGCGGATTTAGTCATTATGTTATATCGAGATGATTATTATAATTCCGACAGTCCCGATCGCGGTATTGCAGAAGTCATAGTTGCCAAACACCGTAACGGCCCCACGGGGACAGTCAAATTACTATTTGATCCGCAATTTACCAAGTTTAAAAATTTGGCTAGACAGGGTAATTATTAGTACAGACGTAGCAATGCTACGTCTGTAGAAGATTATTGAATTTGTAGCGTAGAACTGGCTGAACGTCCAAACTCTTCTGGTATATACTGCAAATGAACTTCCGCGCCAGGCCACAGGAATGTACCGGGAGTTACAGAACGGACTAAGTAGTGGAGGCTATAAACTCCTGGTTCGAGGTGGTCAGCATAGGCGATAATGCGATCGCGGTAGATATTCTTATAGCCAAGTTGCCAACTATCCGCCTGTGCTTGTAATGCGGCTGTTGCAGTTTGAAAACTCTGGTCTACGGCTTCTAATCCTGCTGGTAAGGGGTCTTTAATTACTATATGATCCACAGGATGATCAGCAATGATTTCTAAACCAATATCAAACACTTGTCCACTTTCTACATTTAATGGTTTATCAAAAGCATAAATCCCTGTTTTTTGCAGAGGCTTAGTTTCTCCAACTTTGCTAATGGCTTTTGTAACTCGTAAACCGTTAAATCTCCCCGGTTGGTTTCCTTGGAAGCGGTAATTGTAAGCTACTAAATAATGTAACTTACCAGTACCAGATTTTTGCAAGTTCAAATCATGACGACCACGAGGTAATTTATCCATTGCTACATTTAATTGTAAACTAGGATTTTGATAACCATTAAAGCGATTTTCTCCGAGTTTTTTTCCTGCTAATTGTACTGTGGCTAAAAAGTTGGGAGGAGTTGATTGGAGTTGGCTATATTCTACTAATGCTGTTAAAGCTTGAGCATTATTATAATCTGTTTGCCATGTACCATTTCTGCGTTGTGCTAACAGACTTTGGAATAATTTATCGATGACTTCCGGCTTACTTTGTTTGGCGATAAATAATCTTAAAGCCTGTGCTTGTGCTGTGGTATTTGAACTCATCCATCCCCAACTATTGGGTAAGCTAATCACTGCTGTCCTACCAGTTTCGTAGATATTCTTTTGTAACTGATTGAACATTTGTTGTGATTCATCTTGCCATTCTGGGAATTGAGATAAATACCGTGCTAGTTTGATTTGAGTGACGATATCAAAGTTATTGCGCTGTTGATAAATATCACTCAAAAAACTATTGCGTTTCTCGCCAATTTCTGCTAGGGCAATTAAAGCATTGAGTTGTAGTTGAGTTTTACATAACTGCTGTTTACAAAAGTCATATTGTCCAGGGTTCGCTAAGACTTTTTGTAAGTAGTTCTTTAAGCGAGATAACATTGCAGCATCTACCGCATTAGGAAATACTTCCTTGGCTTGACTTAGAGATGCAGCAGCGTAAGCAGAAATCCAAGGGTCTGATTTTTCTTGTCCTGGGAAGGCTGCAAAACCACCATCGGCGATTTGCAATTTTTGTAATTGGGTAATGGCTTGATTAGCCTGTTTTTGTGAATTAAATTCTGCAAAGGTTTGACTATATTTTTGCGTTAAAGTCTGTAGATTAGCCGCAATAATTAACTGACTCGCCGCAGGTTCAGCGAAGGGTAAATCATTATCTGCTAATACTTGTTTCGCTGGGGCTTTGATTTCTGGGATTAAGGTACTCGCTAGTTGAATATCTAAACCGCCAGCTTCCGGGGAGACATTTTTATCAACATTGAGAGGAATTTTGACTTGCTTATCAGTCACCCCAGTTTCTACAACTTGTTCTGTCACCTCCAATGGCTTGACTTCTAACGGGACAGCAAAGGCATCGGCGGCTGTATTATTTAGCTGGGTAGTAAAGCGGACTTGCGCCACGCCGACATTCTCAGCCACCATTGGGAAGCGATAAGCTTGAGTTGCTGATTGTGTTTTGGTTTGTAAATTAGTAGTGCTGGGGTTCTTTTCAGCAAACTTGACTGTACCGTTAAGTTCACCGTTTATTGTTAAGTTTCCTGAAGTACCAGTGTTATTGGTGACAGATAAACCGGCTAAGATGCGATCGCCTGGACGGGCAAACTGTGGCAAGATGGCATTAGTGAGTAGTGGTTTGGTGGTGATAAACGTCGCGTCCCCATTACCAAAGCGGAGATTTCCATCAGTAGCGACAACCATCACCCGCCATGTAGTTAAGTCATCTGGTAATTTCAAGGATATCTGCGCTTTACCATCAGCATCGGTGAGGATAGAACCATTGTAATAAGCTAAAGCTTGAAAATCTGTGCGGACACGGGTATTAGCTGCATTGGCTGAAAACCCGCCACCATAACCCCAACCTTTAGGTTTCGCTACATCTTGGGGTTGTATCACCACATCAGGACGATTATCACTGAAGCGCGTAGATATTGGCTGTTCTGCGTAAACTGTATCTACCAAATTTGGCGGACGATAACCAGACAGTTGTAACACCGCTTCATTTACCACCATAACGGTTAATTGTCCTTGGGTGGGTTGATTTTGGTTATCTTTGAGTTCCAGTTGTAAGGTTTCCTCTGCACCTGGTGCTAATGACGCTTGCAATGGTGTAACTTGCACTTTTAAATATTTATCTTGCAAGTTCACTTTAAAAGGCGTAAACCCAATTTTAACTAACTTATCTAAACTTCCTGCTTCTACTTGATTTAGAGGCGTACCTTGTCTGACTAACACAGCTTCTACTGCTGCGTTGGGTAACATTTCCGGCGTGATTTGAAATTGAATTTGTGGTGCGCCTCCCTTGGTTTTAGTTAGCTGTTGATACAGAGGTTTATCTTTAATAACGGCGAAATATAACTCTGCATCTGGGTAGGGAGATTGAATTAAAGCGGTAGCAATTTCACCGGGTTTATATTCTTTTTTATCCAGTTTAACTTCTAAGCGGTTCTGTTCTTCTGAACCCCAATAAACTGGATTATTTCCTGTCACCCAAATTTGGCTATCTGTGGCTGTTAATTCTTCTTTAGCATTGCTAAAATTAGCTCGAATGCGATATGAACCTGATGCAGATGGTGTGAAATTTACAATTTGGGGACTTTCCGCAGATGTAATTTCTGCGTGTGCTACCGTTTTATATTCAACTTGATTTTTTGCTGTGCGACTACCTTCTACTAATTGCGTCACACTACTATATTTTATTTGTTGTAATTCTACGCGGACTCGTTGATTAGTCATGAGTTTTCCTGTAGGTTCAGTCACAATCACTTCTACAGGGAAAGGTTTATCAGCATTGGCGATAAAATTACTTTTTAAACCAATCAAACGATTACTTGGTAAAGCTGTAAAGGATTTGGAACTAGCCACAGATAAATTAGAAACATCTGCAACTTGTACATCCACACGGTAAGTCATGGGATAGGGTAAATCTTTTGCCACCGTTACTGTTTGACTGGTTTTACCATTTGCATTTAATTTGGCGTTAGTTTGCAACACATCACTAGTAACAGCAGGAATTTCTTCCGGCCAAAACCATTGTCTACCAAAACTAAATTCTTCCCAATTTTTAGGGATAAAATTTTCCTGGCGACGAGTCACAAAATATTTGGCTTCTCCTCCCTCGACTGGCGCACCAAATAAATAATTACTCGCTGCGTTCGTCTCCACCTTATCCCCAACCAAGGCAAATTCTTTATCTACATCGAGTTCGACTTTAAAATTCGGCGGTTTAAATTCAGCTACCCGAAACTCACCAGAAATTTCTCTGTTGTCTTTACCCTTAGCTTGGATTGTATAGTACCCTAATTTTTGATTATTATTGATTGGTAATTCTAGAGAAAATGTCCCAAATTCGTTTGTGGTTTTATTACCTAAGTCTGTCTTTTGTCCATCAGGATTTAGCAAACTTACTTGGTACACTGCATTTTTATCTTGCTGAATAATACCATTTTCTAAATAATCAGCAAAACCAGTAAAAGCAGCTTTTTCTCCTGGTTGATATAACTGCCTATCTGAGAATATTACCCCGCGTGAAACTGGTTTATTATCTGCCCAACCTCCATCAATACCATAACCATAAACACCGCTATATTCTTCGGTTTTTGTAAATGCCCAATCTTGATTTTCACGGGCAATTACTAATAATTCTGGTGATTTGACGAAATCTTTATTGGTGATATAACATTGCTGTAAATCTTGACGCTGAAGTCTTAAATTACCATCATTATCTGTTTTACCTGTAGCACAAGGTTGAACTGGATCACGATATTTAGCATCTAATCTTAATTGATAAATTTCGATAGGTGCAGCTTTCACAGATGAACCATCACTGAGATGATTAACGCGAATTAACCCAGCATCAGGAAACCATTGACTAAATACACCCAAATTTGTTAACTGTACTAAGCCATAAGTCGTAGGTTCTCGCCACAATTCTTTACCGTTGTCTTGATATTTATTTGTGCGTGCCTGCACCCCATAAGCTAACATTCCTGTAGCAGCACCAAGTTTTTCTCGGAGTGCTACGTTGACATTAGTTTGCTGATTGTTTTTAGCTGAAACTTTAAAATTTTGCCACTCACTGGGCTTTGGTAATAAATCATTATCATTACCTTGGGGATAAGCCCCCCTAGCGTAAACTAAATCTGTAGGTTGTACTACCCGATAAGCGGCTTTATATTGTGACTCTGGTAGGTTAACCGTATTAATATTAAGTTGCAAATTTTGCCCGGATGGAAAAATATGCAAATCTGAGGGAGTCCAGATATCTCCTGCTAAATCTCCAGTATTATAGTTAAGTGTTACAGGTTTATTTAAGGTTTGTCCAAACTTATCTTTGAGGTTTTTATCAATAGTGATTTGATAGTTAGTAGCTGGTGCTAAAGCATAGGGATTTATGGTTACAAATCTATCTTCATCACCTATTTGTAGCAGTCTAGAAATATCTTTTGGTGTAGGGTCAATTTTAATATGTTCTCTAACAGTATCTGCAACTAATATATTATTAAACTCTAGCTGGGGACTGCCTTTTACAAATCTCCCATAAGTTCCGCCTGCATCTGGTTGTCCATAAAAGTTAATTTGTTTAAATGCTAAAGGTGAATAAGTTGCTAATTTACTGATAACTTCTTTATCTGTAGGTAAGTTACCATCCGCAGGTAATATACCAGGAGAAAATACTAGACGATAACTCGTAGCTTTTTCTAAATTTTGTTGGGGAAATAAATCATAAACCCAATTACGTGCTGAAGGGTCGAACTTTTCTAAAGGTTCTTCACTTGCTGTTGGCTGTTCGGCTTTAGCTAAAGCTACTTTAAAATTAACACCTTTACTTTTACCTCCGGAAATTAACTGGAGATGTTCTTGCACAGAAGCTAAGTTAAGTTCTGTATTAGAGGTAAATTGCAGTTTTGGCTGTAAGTCAACTGGCTGAATTTCTGCTTGTTCTACAGGATTTACACCGGGTAAGTTAGTTAATTCAATGGGGTTGGTATTAAAAGTCCAAGCTAAATCTTTTTCTAGACGATGATTTTTTAAGTCTGCTAAACCTGCTTTGAGGGTAACTTGTAATCTTGTGGCTTGGGGTAAGGCTTGTTCTGGTTGAAAGCCTACCATGCGCGGTGTTAAAAAGCGAAATTGTCCAGGTAAGGGTGGCCAAAGGGCAAATTTTTGTAATAGGTTTTGTTGTTCGGGACTGTCTAGTTTTTCGACGGGGATTAATGGTTCTTTAAAGCGGATGCGAATTTGGTTGAGGGGTTTGGCGTTACCGATGGGGCTAATTTGTTCAATCCAATCTGGTAAGTTGGGTGGGGTGAGTGCTGTAACGGTTGGGAGTTGTGGTTTTGATGATATGCCGATAAAGTTGCACCCTGCAATTCCTAATATGAGTGTAAAGGTTAGTAGGAAGCGCATAAAAGTTTTAATAATCATGCTGGTTTATATGTGATTTAAAATAGGAATTACCTCACGCGGAGGCGCAGAGAGGGAGAGGTTGAGAGTTGAGACTAATGTCACATTACATGGATAACCAATTTTGTCTGACTGTTCCTGGAAATCATTACAATTTTTAACTATTTGATTTTAATGAATTTTTGTAAATTAATTTAGTGAAAAACGTTAACCTGAAAATTGTGATGTGTATTTATTAGTTGAGATGAAATTGAAGCTAATTGAGTGATGAAAAGGGTAAAGAGTTGGCGATGGAAAATTAAGCATAAACTTAGATATAGCAGAAGTATTCAAATTATTTTGGCTGTGGTGTTGATGTGCCTATGTGTGCGATTATTGCCTTATTTTGCACCGATTCGTGCTGGAGATATTGCACAGAATCAACTGGCGTTGGAATTTAGCGATCGCAATGGGCTACCATTAGGAACAATCCTCACTCGTGACCAAGAACATACCGCCGTCGTCCCACTCAAGCAGGTTTCACCCCAATTTATTCAGGCAATTGTAGCGGCGGAGGATGGCAGTTTCTATCAGCATGGCGCATTGGATATGCAGGCTATTATCCGCGCCATGCAACAAGCCATTCATACCAAAAAAATTGTTTCCGGTGCTTCCACAATTACCATGCAATTGGCGCGGATGTTAGCACCATCCCCCCGCAACTTTTCTGGGAAAATTAATGAGATTTGGTTGGCTTGGCGGTTAGCAGCAGGGATGAACAAAGACGAAATCCTGTCTGCATATGTTAATCGTCTACCAATGGGAGGGAATATATATGGTGTAGAAGCCGCCGCTAGAACTTATTTTTCCATACCCGCCAGTGACTTAAATATTGCCCAAGCTAGTCTCCTCGCTGCTATTCCTAATAATCCCACTTATTTTGATCCGTTGCAGCATTGGAATAGACTCCAGCAGCGACAAAAATACGTCCTTAACCGCATGGTGCAGGATGGGTATATTACTAACCAAATAGCTGAGAAAACACTCACCGAGAAAGTAGTTTTCCAGTCGCGTAAAAGAGGAATTATCGCCGCACCTCATTTTTTATTTTGGTTAGCTAGTCAGTCATCTGAAACAGAAATAATTTCCCCTCTCCACACCACCATCAATCGCCCTTTACAGCGATTTGTAGAAGCGCAAGTACAGCAAGTAATTTCTACCCTCGCCGCCAACAACGTCCACGATGCGGCGGCTTTGGTAATTGACAACCACACTGGGGAAGTTTTAGCTTATGTCGGTTCACCTGATTACTTTAACGAAGCCAAATTAGGACGCAACGATGGCGTACAAGCTTTACGTCAACCGGGTTCTACCCTTAAGCCATTTGTGTATCAGTTGGCTTTAGAAAAAGGTGCTATTCGCCCAAACACCATTTTGGCAGATGTCCCCACCCACTACGCTATTCCCGGTGCCAAGCTGTATAGTCCCACAGATTACACCCAAAACTTCCTCGGCCCTGTTAGAGTACGCCTAGCTTTAGCGAATTCCCTCAACATACCAGCCGTGCGCGTCTTAGAAAAAGTCGGCGTACCATCTTTCTTAGTACGTCTGCATCAACTAGGGTTTAACCACCTCAAGCAAACCCCAGAATATTACGGTTTAGGTTTAACTCTCGGTAGCGGCGAAGTCTCTCTTTGGGAACTAGCCCAAGGTTACCTCACCATCGCCCAACAAGGAAAAACTACACCCTTAGTTACTACCATTCCCAATACCCAATTCCCAATACCCAATTCCCCAGTCCCCACTACATGGCAACTCATCACCGATATGCTGAGTGATAACCATGCCCGTGCTACAGCTTTTGGTGTAGACTCAGTATTAAACTTGCCTTTCCCCGCAGCTGTCAAGACTGGTACTTCCTCAAATTTCCGCGATACTTGGACGGTTGGCTTTACTAACAACTACACAGTGGCGACTTGGGTGGGAAATTTCAACGGCGAACCGATGCGCCAAGTGTCGGGAGTCATGGGTGCAGCACCTTTATGGAATCGCATCATGCTACACCTGCACGAACACCAAGAACCAGCCGCTTTTCCCTCTCCAGGCGGGTTAATTAAACTACCTATATGTGCAATCTCTGGGTTAAAACCGACACCAGAATGTAACTCTGTGGTGCAGGAATATTTCTATCCAGAAGATAAAATTGCCTATGAGAATCAGCAGGATTTTAATTTACCGTCAGAGTATGACGAATGGCTGGCAAAACAGCCATCGTCAAGTTTAATTACTAATAATTTAAGGATTGTCTCTCCCCACAATGGTGATTTATTTTTGGTATATCCCGGTACAGAGGGACAGCAAAAATTAGAATTCAAACTAGCAGGAAATACATCTACATCCGTGGAGTGGTGGCTGAATGGAGAAAAGCTAGATAGCCAAGTTAATTCTATGTTTTGGTATTTGCGTCCTGGTAGCTGGACTTTAGAAGCAAGAAGCGGGGAAAGGCGAGATAAAGTTAGTTTTCAAGTCGATTTAGCTAATATTCGTTCTACACGTCGGGGTTTTTCTATCGCCAATCCCCAATAATATCTTCATGGCATTATCCAGCACTTAAGTTGGCAATTGTAATTTGCTTGTTCACAATATTCGGCTCACCCATATTATCAACTGATTCGGAAGTGGAAATATCACGATTTTTTTCATCAGGGAGAGAGTTATCGGATTTTTTATTATCTCCAGAGATATCTTCATGATGACTAGAGCTAATCACATTGGGGTCTGAAGATTCATGAACTGATAAATTAATCAGCTTGTCTTGCTTTTCAGTCATCATTACCTCTCAATTGCATAAGTTAACTATTTACATAAATTAAAATATGAGAGATAGTTTTTACCTCTGACAATTGGTGTATTTTTTATAGAGATTAAACTCAATTGAATATTCTTCTGTCAATATTCAAATTTATTACTTACGACTTGATTACCAAATTTTCATTTTAAGACTTTTGATAGTGTTTCTATCAAAATCAACAGCTTAAATTGGGAATGTTTAATAACTAAAACAAAAGGAAATATTTATGCCTGGTGGTCGTGCAAGTCATAAAGGAAGTTCTGATAAACCCAACGTCAATGCTGAAGGGGTGCTAAGTGAAGCTGCCGATAAATCGGTAGAGCCGGAAGAACTCCTACCTGAAGATTTAACCAACGCAGAAACAATTAGAGCAGGTGAATATGTTGATTATCCCCCAGCCATCCAACGCCCAGATGAGGAAGTAAATCCTCATCGCTCCTGAATTCATTTTGAAAAGCTTCAAACTTCTAATTTCTGGCTGCTCAAGGACATCTTTTGACGTTCGTAAACTAGCTTTAATTCTTCTTGGTGTTGCCAAGCCCACTCTGCCAAACCTGCAATCGGTTCAATCAGTTTTTCACCAAAGGGAGTAAGGTTATATTCCACCTTGGGCGGCACAATGGGATATACAGTTCGGTTAACAACACCAGCTGACTCCAACCGTCTTAGGGTTTGTGTCAGCATTTTTTTGGAGATTTTGGGAATTTGACGTTGAAAATCAGTATATCGCTTAGTACCAGAAGATAGGAGATACAGTATTGGCGGTGTCCATTTATCTCCTACCAAATCGAGCATCTGCCGTATAGGACAGTCGGCACTGAGGACTATTCGGTCATTTTTGGGAACCATGAGGTAACTATATCACCTGGAAGTTCCTTCTTGTAAAGAAGAATCCAAATCAGGCACACTGCTCTAGTCGGTGAAAATGGAGAGATTTGGATGAAACCGTTAGAAAACAAAGTTGCCCTCGTTACTGGTGGTACTTCTGGGATTGGACGTACTACAGCGATCGCCTTTGCTGATGCTGGTGCTAAAGTTGTTGTAGTCGGACGGCGCGAAGAAGAAGGGAATGAAACTGTCAGATTGATTCATGAGGTAGGAAGTGACGGTTTGTTTGTGAAAGCCGATGTATCTCAAGAAACTGATGTAGAAGCAACTATTGCTGCCGTTGTCAATAAGTTTGGTAGGCTTGATATCGCATTTAATAACGCGGGGTTGCTGGGTCAAAATGCCTTGCTGGCAGAGCAGACAGAGCAAAATTATGACCGGGTTTTTGGGGTCAATGTGAAGGGGGTTTTTCTGTGTATGAAGCACGAAATTGCCCAGATGTTGGCTCAAGGGGATGGTGGAGCAATTGTCAATACCTCTTCCATCAATGGTTTTCGTCCCTTAGCCCCTGGCTTATCGCTTTACGATGCCTCTAAAACTGCCGTGGTGATGCTGACAAAAGCCGCAGCACTAGAATATGCGTCCCGAAAAATCCGCATAAACGCGATCGCACCAGGGCCGATTGAAACGGAAATGCTTAGTCTAGCAAGTGGTGGTAATCCCAAAGCTTTTGAGAGTTCTGTTCCCGCCGGACGTTTAGGTAAACCCGATGACATTGCTAATGCTGTGATCTGGTTGTGTTCTGATGCTACTGATTTTGTGAACGGTCATACCCTTGCTGTCGATGGCGGGGTATTGGCAGCGTGATTACTACTTTATGTGGATGTTCGCGAAAAAAAAATTAATGCGGGAGCAATCATGAGCAAACTAGAGAACAAAGTTACATTAATTCTTGGTGGTGCAGGCAATGTGGGAGAAGGTATTGTCAGAGCATTTCTCAAAGCAGGGGCGATCGTTGTTGTACCGTCGCGCCAAGCCGAAAAACTCGAAGAACTACGCACTTATTTAGGTGAACTTGCTCATGGCGATCGCTTTATGCCGATTGTGGGAGAAATTAGTCAAGTTGAGAGTGCCGAGATTATTCGCGATCAACTGCTGAAACAATTTGGCAAACTTGATGCTGTGGTTGCTTCCCTTGGTGGTTGGTGGTTTGGTAACAAACCTGTAACCGAAGTCTCAATCGCCGAATGGCAACAATATCTAGATAGTAATTTAACCAGTCACTTCATCGCAGCCCGCACCTTCCTACCTGTTCTGCAAGAAAATCAGGGTGCTAGCTACACTTTGATTGGTGGCGCAGCAGCTGAAGTACCGATTCCCAATGTCAGCCCTGTCAGCATTACTGCTGCTGGACAGCTGATGCTGGCTCAGGTTTTGATGCAGGAAAACAAGGGTAGTTCTGTCCGAATTAATGAAGTCATTGTTCATAGCTGGGTGGCAACTCGCAGCAGTCAAGAGCGCAGTCAACCAACCTGGATAAGTGCCGATGACATTGGCGAATTTACAGCTTGGCTGGCTTCGTCAGAAGCATCTATGGTGAATAGTAGTCTACTGCGCTTGTATGAAAAGCCTGCAACTTAGCACCACAGTAATCAGAGCGAGTCGGCACGCAATATGTTTCGGATCAGATAATTTGCCGAAATAATAACGCCTGTAGAGAGATAGCATTGCGACCTCTCTACATTCATTTCCACAATTTAATTTAAAATATATCCTTGGTTGCAGAAGCGAATTATTACGTCTCCACTAGGCTTGAAAACGTATCTTGTATAAATCAAATAATTCTCCTGGTTGGCGTGTCATAATTTTCGCTCCAGAAGCTTTGATGGTTTTTTCCCACTCAGTTACAGGTTCTAGAAATACTTCCGCATCTAAATAGGTTTCTAGCACAGCCCAATCTTCTGCTAAAGAGTGTTCAGGGTTGAGGATATCAAATACAAATAGTCCACCGGGTTTCAATACACGTTTGACCTCTGTTAACACAGCACTCCAATATTCCAGGGGAAAATAGCAGCTAAATCCTGTAGCGATCGCTAAATCAAATTGCTCTGGGGCATAATTTAATTGATGTGCTGCCCCTAATTCTACCCCTTTAAATAATTTAGAATTCAACTGCGAACCACGAGAATTTAAAGTATCTCGCGCCACATTACTAATTTCTTGCCCGTAAAATAAGGCTTGCCAATCTCGCCAAGGATAAATCAAAAAGCTGACACCGCAACCAATATCCAAACAGTGCTGATTTTTTTGGGGTTTAGCAATTTCCCAGAAAGGCGAAACAATTCTCCCTGTCAACAGTCCCGATTTCCATTCTTGAAATATCGGCATCGACTGTACTTCTTCAGGTAGTTCAAATGGTTCATTTTGATACTGTTTATTGAAGCGATATGCTACCTGCGCTACCCTCTGCTGCCATTTTTCTTGTTGAGTGTTGAGGGAAAATAGAGGATTGTAGGAAGAATTTTTAGACATTTTGGGTATTGGGCGTTGGACATAGGGAATTGGGCATAGGGCATAGGGCATGAAAAACTCAAAAGTCAAAAATTCTTCACTGCGTGACGCTAACGCGTAGCTTGCTTCTCCGCAGGAGTATAATTTTAAATTTTGAAATTTGTTTGCCCCTACACCCCTAACCTCTACTTAACCTCTAATAATTCCACATCAAACAATAAGGTAGCGTTGGGAGGAATCACGCCACCAGCACCGCGAGAACCATAACCTAATTCTGCGGGGATAATTAGCTGACGACGACCACCTACTTTCATAGTGCTAAGTCCTTCATCCCAACCTTGAATTACCTGACCGACACCGATGGTAAAGCTAAAAGGACGATTGCGATCGCGGGAACTATCAAATTTAGTCCCATTTTCTAAAGTACCGGTGTAATGCACTGTCACGGTTTGTCCCTTGACAGGTGTTGCACCAGTTCCCTCTTCTATTTCCTCATACTTCAAACCAGAAGGGGTAGTAACGACTTTGGAGGCATCAGACATATGATTGTTCGCTATTAAGGTATTGTTTTCTGTAACGATGGTGGTTGCTGGTGGGGTTGGAGTCACAGTTTCAGCGAAGGCAGATTCCTGCTTACCGCCGATTTGTGACAACACTAAAACCGCAACACAGGCCAGCATGATACCCACGCTAAGTAAAATTGCTTTCAAAATTAGTCCTCCCTACAGGGGTAGTTTGGCGATGAAAATTACCAACAGAACAAAATTAGTTTAAATCACAAGCAGATACTAACGCCAAAGCTTATTTTCTAAATCTCGGACTTGCCGTTCCAATCGGTCAATTCTACCCCGCAATTCATCTACCTCAGACTGACGCGCTACCCCCAAATCCTGCATCATATTTCGCATTTGCCGTTGCATTTGCGTTTCCCACGTTCCCTGCTCTGACTTTAACTGCTGTACAATATCATCCATCACCGCCTTTGCTTGCTCAGGATTGAGTTTGCCGTCCTTTACCAATTCATCACTCACTTCCTTCAGTTTTTCCGCTACGAGAGAAGTTGTCCCAATACCAAGCATCATTAGTTGTTGCAACCAGTTGTTGCTGTCCATACTTCCTTCCTGTTATTTATTTCAAACCAGCCGACCCTTGCTTTTAAGTGTGTGCAATCAAGCTATGCTGGAAGCGTCGTTATTCTAGCCTACAACTCTATTTTGGCAAATTGGCAAACACATAGGATGAAAGGGTGTGGTTATAGAATTTCTTAAGTTTAAAGTTACCCCCGGTACACGAGAAGATTATCTGCAAAAGGATACAGCCATTTGGACAACTGTTTTGGCTAAGTATCCTGGGTTCTTAGGTAAAGAAGTCTGGATTAATCCCCAGGACTCCACAGAAATTATATTTATTATTCGTTGGGCAACGAAAGAACAATGGCAAGCCATACCCCTAGAAGATTTACAGGCGATCGAGCAAAAATTTGCCCAAGCGGTAGGTAATACCTATGAGTTAGTCGAGTCAAAAGAATATCAAGTACAGTAGTCAAACGTATTCAACAAGCAGAACAACGCTCCCAAAAACTAGCAGAGAAATTGCGATCGCTGGGCATAAATCCCGATAAGACTTACTTACCCAGTAAAACCCAATTTCTGCAATTATGTTGAAATCTAGAGCGATTTTCTCAACTCTTAGATATACTCAAAATCACCACTTCAGCAGACGCGAGTATGATATTAGATTGGTTAGCTGTTTGGGGCATAACTCAAGCTGTCGGGTTTGCTTTTAAGTCAATTTTTGAAGACTTAGCGAAAGACGCTGCTAAAGACTGGGCGAAAGACTTATTAAAAGGTATTCCTGGTAACATTTTACAGCAACTCAAGCCAGAAGATATTGACATTGCTGCTGGCAAAGCTTTGAAAGAATTTTTGCAATTAATGCAGCAAGAATTAGAAGATGCAGACCTAGAAGAAACGGAACTGCAACAATATAATTATGCTTTAAAAAAATTCATTAATCATAAATCAATTAAGCTAATTCTCGGTGAACCTTTTCAACCAAATTGCCAACTTATAAATGCCAAAGTCCTAACCAATACCTGGCATGAAATGAAATTACCCAATCTACCCCAGCAATTCGATTGGGAAAGATTGGCTAAACGCTATGTGAAAAAAGTTAAAGCAATTATTCGTGAGTCAGATGAATTACGCCCTATTTTAGATTCTCTGCATCTAGAATCATTAAATAATACCGTGCTAGAAATTAATGGTATTACCCCAGATTTCGACTTAAAAAAATACCAAGAAGGACTGCGCGAGAGATATGGTAATTTAAAACTAGATAGTTTAGATACTACTGGTTACGCCTACAACGAATTAAAGTTATGGCGGATGTTTATCCCTCAACAAGTGCGGGAAGTTCATCAAGTATTAGCACAGGTGCATGAACTCCCCAAAGAACACCTCAAACGACTAAGAGAAAGTAAACAATTAGATGAAGAAATTACCCCAGAAGCATTAGAATACTACAAAAAAATTTATTTTGAACAGTCAACAAATTCAGTCTTAGATATTATTAATGATACTCTAAACTATAACTATATAGTTATCTTAGGCGATCCTGGCTCTGGCAAATCAACCTTATTACAATTTTTAGCTTTAAACTGGGCAGAAACACCA
Organism: Anabaena sp. UHCC 0399; assembly: GCF_034931465.1. Classification (NCBI taxonomy): domain Bacteria; kingdom Bacillati; phylum Cyanobacteriota; class Cyanophyceae; order Nostocales; family Nostocaceae; genus Anabaena; species Anabaena sp. UHCC 0399. Next base: position 90,393 of record NZ_JAYGGZ010000010.1, read on the forward strand.
CTAAATAATGTCGTCTCTTCAGCAATTCCATTATTAATTGAGTTACGCACTTATATCCGCAGACGAGAAAATCATGAATGCCATAATTTCTTAGAATTTTTTCATAAATGTAGTGGTATAGTGCATCATCTCAATCAAAATAAACTCCACGAACAACTCAAAGCTGGCAATGCTTTAGTAATGTTTGATGGTTTAGATGAAGTATTTGATATTGCCAAGCGAGAGGATGTAATTACAGATATTCATCGCTTTACCAATCAATATCCTGATGTCAGGGTGATTGTAACTTCTCGCGTGATTGGCTATAAACCCCAAAGATTAAGAGATGCGGAATTTCGGCATTTCATGATTCAAGATTTAGAGCCAGAGCAAATCCAAGATTTTATCAACCGTTGGCATGAATTAAATTTTCAAGATCAGGGAGATAGACACCGAAAAAGAGAACGATTACAAAGAGCCATTGATACATCAAAAGCTATTACTGAACTAGCTGGAAATCCCCTCTTGCTAACAATGATGGCAATTCTCAACCGTAACCAAGAATTACCCAGAGATAGGGCAACATTGTATGAGCAAGCATCACGGGTACTACTACATCAATGGGATGTAGAACGTGCTTTAGTAGAAGATTATCGTCTAGATCCTAAAACCATTGATTATAAAGATAAACAAGCAATGTTGCGGCAAGTTGCCTATCATATGCAAACCAGTGCTAAGGGTTTAGTAGGCAATTTAATTAGTGCCAATGATTTAGAAAAAATTTTAATTCGCTATCTCAAGAATATCGAATTTGAACAACCAACAAAAGTTGCCAGAGTGATGATTAACCAACTACGGACTCGCAACTTTATGTTATGTTTTTTAGGTGCAGATTACTATGCTTTTGTGCATCGAACTTTTTTAGAGTATTTCTGCGCTTGGGAATTTGTCTGGCAGTTTAAAGAGATACAAGTTATCTCTATTAAAGGACTCAATTGTGAAGTATTTGGTAAACACTGGCAAGATGAAACTTGGCATGAAGTGTTACGCTTAATTATCGCCATGATTGAATCGAGATTCGTTTGCGAAATCCTCGATTATTTAATAGCTCAAGATGGTGAAAAAGAAAAATTTATTAACTTATTTTTAGCAGCTAAATGTCTAGCAGAAGTCAGAAATCGCTTATTAGTAGCGTCAGTATCTACTAAATTACTAGAGAAAATCAAAGCCTTAACCAAATACGATCTTAACTATTACTACAAACCTTATTTAGACGAAGAAGAAACGAAACTAGTTCAAGAAATTCGCACCAAAGCAGTTGTGTGTGTAGCCACAACTTGGAAAGATGACCCCGATACTCTCTTCTGGCTCAAACAACTAGCTACCGATGATAATAAAGATTATGTCCGTCGTGCAGCCTTACAAGAGTTAGCAAGAGGGTTTAAAGATGACCCCGATACTCTCCTTTGGCTGCAACAACACGCCACAAATGATAGTGATTGGACTGTACGACAAGCCGCAGTGCAAGAATTAGTCAGGGGTTTCAAAGATGACCCTGATACCCTCCCTATTCTCCAAAAACGCGCGATCGCAGATAATAGTGAATATGTAAGACAAGTAGCAGTCCAGGAATTAGCTAGAGGTTTTAAAGATAATCCCAACACCTTATTTTGGTTGAAAAAACGTGCCAATGTGGATCAATATGGAACTGTGCGCCAGGTAGCAATCCAAGAGTTAGCTAGGGGATTCAAAGATTACCCTAATGTTCTCCCCTGGTTGAAACAATGTGCTGCTACTAATGAAGATTGGACTGTGCGCCAAGCGGTCGTGCAGGAATTAGCCAGAGGTTTTAGAGATGACCCTGAGACCTTAAGCATCCTCAAACAAGCTGTCACCTCTGACGAGAATGAATATGTGCGCCAAGCCGCAGTACAAGAATTAGCCAGGGTATTCAAAGATGAGCGTGATACTCTCTGTATTTTGAAACAAAGTGCGATCGCAGACAAATATTCAGATGTTCGCCAAACCGCCGTGCAAGAGTTAGCCAGGGTGTTCAAAGATGACCCCCATACCCTCCCCTGGCTAAAACACCACGCTACTACTAGTGAAGATAAATATGTGCGCCGCGCCGCCGTGCAAGAACTCGCTAGGGTGTTCAAAGATGACCCTGATACCCTCTTTATCCTCAAACAACGTGTCGTTATTGATACTTATTCAGATGTGCGTCGCGCTGCCGTGCAAGAATTAGCCAGAGGCTTTAAATATGACCTCGATACTCTGAGTATCCTCAAACAACGCGCCATTGCCGACGATAATGAATCTGTACGACGGACAGCCGTCCAGGAATTAGCCAGGAGTTTTCATAATCACCCTGATACTCTCCCCATCCTCAAAAAATGTGCTAAATCTGAGAAATATGCAGATGTGCGCCAAGCTGCATTACAAGAATTAGCCGCAGGTTTCCCTAATGATCCTGAAACCCTTTCCATCCTGACGAAACGCGCTACATCAGACAAATATGCAGATGTACGTCAAGTCGCATTGCAAGAATTAGCTAAAGGTTTTGCAGATCACCCTGAGATATTTGAGGTTTTCTACCACTGTGCCATTAATGATCCCTTTACCCGTGAGTACAATTTTCAACATAACCCCCGACAAGTAGCACTAGAAATAATTATTGAACATTATCCTCATCATCCCCAGACGCTACCACTATTACGCGACAGAGCAGAACATGACCAAGACGAACAAGTGCGAGAGTTTATTCATAAAAAACTCGTAGAATTGGCTTTGTTGAATGAGAAAACAAAGTAAGGTCAATAGGACTTACGCACAAATTACGGAATAACGTATCGCTAAAGCGAAAGCTCCGCTAACGCGTAGCGCACACCACAGAGACGCAGAGAACACAGAGAAATAAGGGTTTGAGAGACTTTTTGCGTAAGTCCTGGTCAACAATAGTGCCATAAATACATTAAGTAGTCAGGGCGAGATAAGTTGATCAAACAGCTTTAAAAACCTTTCAGTATCAACATCTAAACAGGCTTCTACATTAGGTGGATTAGTTTTATCATCTCGGCGATCGCGCCGATCTGCTAGTGACAAACCAGTGGTAAATCGTCCTTCAGTTTCAACCATCATATAGAATGATTCAGTCGTAACTAGACTCGGATCAATAGCAACTGCCATTGCTAAAGGATCGTGTAAATAACAACCATGAAAGCCTTCATGATCACGATAGAAAGCCATATAAATTCCAGTACAATCGGCTATAAACTGGGTAACTTTTGCAGGACGACGCTGTAAATTATCTTCCACAACTTGGCGGGGAAGAGGAGCTTTCATTGCCACATCTAAACCCACCAATGTTAAGGGAATTCCTGACTCCATCACGATTTGAGCAGCATGAGGATCTACAAAAAAGTTAAATTCAGCCGCGGCCGTAATATTTCCAGGTACGGTGATAGCCCCACCCATGATGATAATTCGACCTATTTGTTTCATGGTTGCGGCATCTTTTTGAATTGCCGTTGCGAGATTTGTTAGGGGGCCTAAAGCAACAATATTCAGACTACCGCCGTACTCTTGGGCTACCTTGAGAATGACATCAATAGCATTCTCTGTAGATGGTTCAATGTTTAGTTGCGGATAGCGGGCTGTACCATCTGCTGCTTTAAATTGATCTAGTTCGCCCAGCCCATCTGCACCATGAATACCCGCAGCATTCAAGGGCGGTTTAATCAGAGGTTTTTCACAACCTTTAGCAACAATTGGTAAAGTTTTGGGTTCAACAATACTTAGTACCCGCAATACATTGTTAGCTGCTTGATCTACATGAATATTACCAGCTAAAACTGTAATTGCTTTCAGGTCTAATTGTGGTGAATTCAATGCCATAATCAGAGCCAAGGCATCATCAACACCACCATCTGTATCGATAATCACTGGAATAGGCTGATTTTGGGAGTTTGTCATACTGAATATTCGTCTTCTTCCAGAATGGCGTAGAAATTTAAATTGCGATATCTTTGCAAAATCATATTGGCGTATTCCTTCGAGTAGAAAGAACCGCATAGATAGGCTTTTCCCCAAGGATTTTCAACTTTTGGGGCGGTGGGAAATATTGTTCTAATTCCCTGGTTTTGCTCAGAAGTAGTAGGAATAATCAAGACTTTGAACTGTTTTGGGATCGTTTCATCTGCTAAATAACTGTCCAGTAAATTATTTAACTCTGACAGAATCAGCGATTCTTCTGCTGAAATCTCCTCGTCAACTTTTACTAACAGATTTAACAAATCTCGTAGTCTCCCTACTTGAAAATAGGGCGGATCTAATGAGAGATAATCTAGTACGCTTTGCCGTAAACTAACAAAGTCGCTATCTTCACCAGTTAACAACTTTTCTCGAACTTCTTCAGTGGAGTAGTTAATTCGGTAAGATTCCAGTAGTTGTTGAATGAAGTCAACTTCGGTATCATCCAAAGTTTTGTCAATTAGGGCAACTTGGCGGAGAATATTAAAAATCTGCTCTAACTCTTGTAAATTATCTTCGGCGTAAATACGCAAGATTTGCTGCGAAAATTCTTCGGCATTGTAGGTATTGTGCCAATATTTGAGGTAAATCTCTTTAGGAATGATCAGGAGTTCAAGTTGCTGTTCGGCTGTAATGGTTGCTTCCTGTTGATCTCCCCGAATAACGCGAATATTACCTAACGGAATCCAAGGTTTTACACCTTGGGGTTGATACCCACCTAATGGGTTACTTACTAGCCCTATACCCATAGGAATATAAACAAAACCGGGAGGCGATCCCGCTTTGATTAATGTTTCACCTTCTTTAAGGACGGATAAGTACACATCAGTAAAAGCCTTGAGCGGATCAATATTTTGGATTTTATGACCAGATTGAGAAACTCTCAGCAGGATTTTTTGTTTCTGTTCCAGCGACCAATCTAGTTCTTTAGCAATCAAATAGCGATCGCGTTCCTCCGGGTCAATATTTTTGAGTGAGGGGACAACTCTGCTCTTCAATCCTATCTCTGAAGCGATTTTCCCTAATTCTGTTTGCACAGCTTCAGCAAAATCTAGGTTGTCGTCAGTATTTTCTAATAAAATTTCAATGTTTTCACTCTTCTTAATCACATCATTGGCGTTAGCTGGTCGGCTAAAGGTGTCGATAATATCGCGTTGAATGTCGTCAATTACAACAGCTAAATTGTAAGCAGCCCGTTGTGCAGCATCTTGGTTAGAAAAAGAACCTCGATTGAAAGATATTCTTAAATCGCCGTTAGCAGTTAATTCACTACTAGCAATGTTTGCTTCTCCAGCATTGAGAGGATTTGCTGCTTCTAATAAAAATAATTCCCCGCTTCCTTTTTGCAAAGCATAAATTGCCTTAGCTGTATTTTGGTCAACAAAAATCTGATAACCTCCTGATGTTTTGTAAACTGTACCTCTCTGTCGCAAAGCATCGGCGGCTCGCAAAGCACGGATAGTGTCACTCACATCAACAATTAAAGCTTGTGTTTCTGGATGATCGCAAACCAGCCAGGAAAATGCCTGTTTTTCAAAATCACTGTAATATTGATCGATGCGTTCGTTACGGGGGCTAGTTCCCTGTTTGAGAAATTCTGCCTGAGTCGATTTAACTTGCAGTAAAGCTATTTCTAATTTCTCGATTTTCAGATGTTCTTGTAGAGAGTTTTTAGCCTGAGCTAATTTATTTTCGGCTTTAGTTACTTGTTGTTGGTGATAAAGGTGATGCAAATTAACCGTAGCAATTTGTCTCATTACCTGTCTGAGCTGTTGCGGATTATTCAATACCTCAATAGGAACTTTGCTTTTACTGTGGGCAACCCCCATTGATACCATTTCACGTAACACAAGTTTAGGATCTTCTGTCAATGCTCCTTGATCAGCTAAATTAATTAAACGCCAAGACACATTGCCACAATTTTCAGTCCAAATCGTATCGATTACCTGATCAAAAGCTGGGCTGAATACTTCTTGGGTGACAAATTCTGGGTGCATCGCCCGACCAAATGCCGAAAAATCAAGCATTCCCATATCATGGTTATAGACAATTATGATTCCATAACCTTTCATAAAATCAAACCACAGAGGCTCTCTTTGGGGAATGAGAACTCCATGAATGGCTTCCAGCACAACTAAGATATTGCGAGCAACATCTCTGACATGAACGACACCATGATCAGAATAAAGTGCAACGTGCTGAAGGGGATTGGCTATAAAATCTTCATTTCTAGCAGCATAATCTAACTCTGCTTGCTGATTAACTTTGGCATAGTAATTTTCTTCGATGTAAGTTCTGACTTTTTCTGGCAGGTATCGATCAACCTGGAGCAATTGAATCTCTTCAACATATTTACTGGAATTTAAATTCATAATTCTGATAAAATTTTCAAAGATTTGGTTGCAGCGTTTAGCTGTAATATTTCTGTAAGTGCCTTTGTATTATTTTGTTGATGTTGTTGACAAAACTATCATCATCTGCTGTATATTTTTTGCAATTATTTTATTCTTGATAGAAGAATATTTGTCACAATAGCAAATCAAATCAACACCCTAAATGTGTAGTTTTTCCAAAGTTTGAAACCAAATTAATCGTACTGCTAAATTTGATACAAATAAAATTAAATATTGTAACTTAACTTGTAGTGAAGATGTTGTTTGCTGAGACAAAGATTTTATCACTTACTAGCGTGAAAAATGTTGTTAATGACAAGTCTTAAAAGAAGGGAGCAATTTTAGGTTCAAACAGTGTTTTCAGGCACATCTATCACAACACCAAAGCAACAAAATTAAAATTTTTATGAAGAAGTAAGTAGAATCCTGTAAAATTTCTATTAATAGTGCTTTTTTTAACTAAACTAGAGGATAATCAGATTTGAGATAAAAATCTTTAATTTAGGCAAAAAATGGGCTTAATTAATAAATTACTGACCATAGTGATATCTGCGGGTGTCACCATAGCTGTGGGAATGAAAGTTGAAATAGCCACAGCAAGTTCATTGATTGGTGATACAATTAAGTATGATTACTTAATCCCTGATTCAAGCACAGTATTGGCATCTACTACCAGGTTGGTTCAGCCCGGACTTGCCGATCTGATTAATCAAACTGATGGTACTTCTGATGTTATTTTTGCGGTCAACCCAGAAACAGAAGGGTTTATCGTTAATTTTTCCAAGGACTCTGGATTTTTCCCTAGCCTATTTAACGGATTTAGACTTTCTAGTTTAGACTTTCATGATAGTAGTATTTTAACGGGATTTATATTAGAGACTAATATGGTCGGGCTAGATGCTAATGACTCTCGCATCAGTTTTACGGCTGATACCATTAGTGTTAATTTGCAAGGACTGTCATACGATACAAATACTTATATTAATGTCAATTTAGTAACGTCTGTTGTTTCCGCAAGTGTTCCTGAACCTAGTCCAGTGATAGGAATTTTAGCTATAAGTGGGTTGGGATGCCTATATCTACTCAAGCGTAAATTAATCAAAGTTCAAGATTATTGACCTCAAGTGGAACAAAAATGCAGGTATTGCTGAAACAGAGGAGATGATAGGGCTACCATGCTGATGAAAATTTTAACAAGGAGTGTTGCGATCGCCTATATTCTTGGTTCGTCAACGACTGCTGTAGCTGAGGTAGTTCCTGACGACAGTTTAGGAGTCGAACACTCTGTTTTTACACCTAATGTCCAAAGTCCCAAAGGTCAGATTGATCGCATAGATGGGGGAGCGATTCGAGGTAGTAACCTATTCCATAGTTTTCAAGATTTGAACGTTGGTAATCAGCAACGGATTTATTTTTCTAATCCGGCTGGAGTCGAAAATATCCTGAGTCGAGTTACAGGAAACAACGCTTCTAATATCTTCGGTACACTGGGAGTATTGGGAAATGCCAACCTCTACTTGATTAATCCTAACGGGATAATTTTCGGCAAAAATGCGCGTTTGGATATCTCTGGTTCTTTTTTTGCTAGCACCAGCAACTCTCTTCTGTTTCAGAACGGTGATCAATTTACTACTCAAGATCCCAAAGCACCCCCTTTATTAAGGGTTAATCTTCAGCCGGGGTTAGAGAGTTGGTTACCGCCCCAAGGTGCGATCTCTAATACTGGTAACTTATCAGTTGGACAAAACTTGACTTTAATTGGTACAAGACTTGACTTACAAGGGCAATTGAGAGCAGGTGGTAATTTAGTTTTGCAAGCTACCGATACTCTAAAAGTTCGGGACAGCCTCAATAACCCTTTCATAGCCTCGGCTGAACAAAAACTATTAGCTCAAGGCAATAAAATAGACATCTCTGCATTAAATCATCCTTCCAGTGGCTTCTTTTCTGGAAAAGATATGGTATTCCGTTCCGCTAATCCGATTGATGGGGACGCTCAGTTTTTTAGTGGCGGTAATTTTAGCATCGAACAAATGAACTCTCAAAGAGGAGATTTAAGGAGCTTTGATGACCCTATTATTCGTTCAAGTGGAGATGTGAGTTTTAATAATTATACAGGAGCATCCATCCATATTTTTGCAGGTGGCAGCGTCACTATTAATAATATTAATATTAACAGTCCAGATACAACTAATTTTATTAAGCAAACAGTAACTCTCTCTGATGGAGTAACACAAATTTCCATTGATGGCAGCGATCAACCTACTGTTGATATTAGGGCTGGGACTACCAATTTTAACCCAACGGGAATTCAAGGAAATACGAATGTTTTTTCACCTATTCCTAGCACAGAGGGTCGACCAACAAGTGCAGATATTACGATCAATCAAATTATCAACTCAGGCGGACTGGTCTTTCTAACCAATCAGTATCAACCAAATTCTTCCTTACCGGGCAATATCACAGTTAAATCGGCACTTAATATATTTGGTAGTGGTGACAAAGGTGGTGATATTGTAATTGATTCACGAGGGAAAATTATTACCCCTCAATCTATGTCGAGTTTTGGCATTGATGCTTCTACATTGGCATTTTCCAAACCTGGTGGAGATATCACACTTTTAGCTCATGATGATATAGTTATGCCGCCATCATCACGAATTATTTCTGCTGGGACAGTGGGAGGTAACATTACTTTTAAGAGTCAATCTGCCATTATTCAAGAACAAGCTCCACGTAGAGAATCATTTATTGAAAGTGCTTCTTATGGTGCAGGAAAAGGCGGTGATGTGATCCTAAATGCACCATTTATTTTCTTGAGTAATGATGTAAAAAGTCATCTTTATCAAGGCGCAACAGGAACAGGTGGGAAGCTGATCATTACCGCTAATTCTTTAGAAGCGAACCAAGCTGAATTATCTACCATCAGCAATGGTGGTAATGCTGGTGAAGTCATGATTAATGCGGATGAAATTTTGTTAAATGAATCCAAAATAGGCAGCCAGAGCATAGGTGCAGATGCAGGGAAAGCAGGCAATATAGAGATTAATACTATATCCTTGACCGCTACTAATGGTAGTCAGGTATTTTCTCAAATAGAAGGGTTAGGAAATGCTGGCAATATATTAATCGAAGCTGAAGACAAAGTTCTTTTATATGGTGCGAATACAGGTGTATTTTCTAAGACAACTTTAAGTTCTATTGGTAATGGTAGTAATATCTTCGTCAATGCTAAACTTGTTGAGATTAGCGATGGTGCTGCTATTTCCACCGATAGCCAAGGAAGTGGTATTGGTGGTGGTATAGATATTCAAGCAAATAAATTAACCCTCGACAATCAAGCTGTAATTTCTACAAAAACAGCCAGTACGGAAGGGGCTAATATTAACTTACAGATAGCAGATTTGTTATCATTACGCCGTAGAAGTCGGATTTCGGCGATCGCAGGGAATGAAACTACAGGTGGAAACGGTGCTAACATCACTATCAAAACAGATTTACTCTTCGCTGTTCCTGAAGAAAACAGTGATATTTCAGCTAATGCTTTTTTTGGTAGTGGTGGCAATATTGATATTAACGCCAGAGATATTCAAGGAATCGAGTTTTCTGATACACCTACCCCATTCAGTAATATTACTACCAGCAACATTAAATTAGGAAGTCCTAATCCATCACCAGAAGTGCCTAGTCCACTACCGGAAGTGCCTAGTCCACTACCGGAAGTTCCTAGTCCACTACCAGAAGTTTCTAGTCCACTACCAGAAGTTTCTAGTCCACTACCAGAAGTTTCTAGTCTTGGATTAATTGATGAACAAGACGCTGCTCCGAGTTCAGCTTTGATCAAATTATCAAACCCACAGAGCGATCGCGACAATCAAATCGTTACTGCTAGTTGTACATCCACAGGGGGTAATTCTTTTACCATCACAGGTAGGGGAGGGTTACCAACAGACCCCACTGCAACTATTCGTAGTCAAGCTCTTTTGTCAGACACACGAGATTTTACAACTATACAAAGTAGCAATCAAGCAAATACTTCTTCTGCAATTCCTCCCACAAGACAACAAATTATTGCAGCCACAAATTGGATAATTAATGCCCAAGGACAAGTAGAATTAGTAGCATCTTTACCTCAAGAGAGTTCATCGTCAAAACATCCTAATTGTAGAGATTTATAAACTTTGATAAATTAATAAATTTTATATATAAAATATCCAGATAAATTATTTTTTTTAAATATAAATATGAAAAAAATATCTAGGCGAAAGAGCTATAAATATTTAAACAAGAAAGAATTTTCGTCATTTCTTAAAATCAAAATTAATACTATTGGTCTTTTTTATATTTGCTTTACATTAAGTCTGTTATTAACTATTAATAATATTCCTGCTGTTGCGAATCAATCTATAATATCCGATGCAAATAAGGAAAATCAACAACTATCAAATCCTTCAGATTTATTACAACAAGGAAAAAAATACTATCAAGCTGGACAATACACAGAATCTTCCAGAATTTGGGAAAATGTCCTGAAAATTTATCAATCAAAAAGAGAATTGATTAATCAAGCTCAAGTTTTAAATTATTTAGCTTTAGCATATAAAGATTTAGGAAAAATTCCCCAAGCGCAAACTGCGATCGCTGAAAGTATAAACATCAGCAAAAGCTTAAAAAATCTCGATGCTAAAAGCACTTTACTATTAGCACAAGCATTAAATACCCAAGGAATGCTCCAAATACTACAAGGACAAACTGACACAGCTATAGATACTTGGAAGCAAGCAGCAAAAACCTATGAGCGCACGGGTGATAAAACAGGTAAACTCATCAGCCAAATTAATCAAGCACAAGGTTTGCAAGCATCGGGACAATATTACCGCGCCAAAACCTTGTTAGAAGAATTGGTGAAAGAATTGCAAAATCAACCTGATAATCTCTTGAAAGCTCAAGGATTGAGAAGTTTAGGGATTGCTATGCAAACTGTTGGTGATTTAAAGCAATCCAAAATAATACTAGATAAAAGTTGGGAAATTAGTAAGCAATTCAACTCACTAACTGATATAAGTGCAGTTTTATTTAGTATTGGTAACGTAGCCCAAGACTTACAAGAAGATGATATTGCTTGGACATACTACCAAGAAGCCATTAAATTATCTCCAGAACCACAGATTAAATTAGAAGCACAATTAAATCAATTGAGCTTATTAGTTAAACTCCAAAACTGGGAATTAGCACAAACACTAATACCAGAAATCGAAACTAATCTTGCTCAACTTCCTCCGAGTCGTCCTGCTATTTACGCCAAGATTAATTTCACAGAAAGTTTGATAAATTTAGAAGCATCTGGGAAAAGCAAAAAAGCAGTTTCAGACACCAACACCATCAAAATTGCTCAATTGTTAGCAACAGCTATTCAACAAGCCAAAGACATCAAAGATCCAAGAGCCGAAGCTTATTCTATTAACCAACTAGGTAAACTTTACCAAAAAAACGACCAGTTGGCAGATGCAGCGATGTTGACACAACAAGCACTAACAATAGCTCAAGAAATTAATGCTACTGATTTAGTGGCGCGTGCGGCGGGACAGTTAGGTATAGTTGCTCAACAACAAGGAGATAATAATAGTGCGATCGCTGCTTATGATATTGCTTTTAATAACTTGCAATCTCTGCGTAGTGATTTAGTGGCGATTAATCGAGATGTCCAGTTTAATTTTAAAGAAACTATTGAACCAATCTATCGAGATTACGTCAGTCTGTTGTTGCAAAAAGATAATCAAAGCAACCTGAAACAAGCTCTGCAAGTGATGGAAGCTTTGCAAATAGCTGAACTAGATAACTTTTTTCGCGATGCTTGTTTAGATAATAACAATCCTGTAGTTTTAGAGAAAATTGACTTGCACGCAGCTGTTCTTTATCCAATTATTTTAAGCGATCGCCTCGAAGTCATTCTTTCAGTTCCTAATCAACCTCTACGCCATTACAGCACCCTACTGTCAAAGCAGCAAGTTGAAACGACCTTAAAACAACTTTACTCTTCCCTGTCCCCTGGTTATCCCAATGACGAGCGTTTGCGAGTCTCTCAAGAAGTATATAACTGGCTGGTTGCACCTGCCCAAGCGACACTCACCAAAAGTAATATCAAAACTTTAGTTTTTGTGCCAGATAGTTTGCTGCGAAACTTACCAATGGGTGTTCTGTATGATGGTAAAAAGTATTTAATTGAAAATTATAGTGTCGCCCTCAGTCCTGGTTTAAAACTATTTCCTCAAGGACTACAACGCCAAAAATTGAGCGTGTTAGCTGCTGGACTAACGGAAGCGCGCCAAGGCTTCAATCCCTTACCAGGAGTGACAGGAGAAATTAAACAAGTCACAACAGAAGCTAATTCTCAAGTATTGCTAGATAATAATTTTACCCGCGATACCTTAAAAGCAGCGATCGCCAATAAATCTTTCCCCATAGTTCACCTAGCTACTCACGGTCAATTTAGTTCTAACCCAGAAGAAACCTTCTTGTTGACCTGGGGCGATCGCATTTCCATTCAAGATTTTGACAATTTATTTAAAAATAGAAGACAAAAAAATTTAGAACCGATTGAATTATTGGTGATGAGTGCTTGTCAAACAGCCGTAGGTGATAATCGTGCAACTTTAGGTTTAGCTGGATTTGCCTTGCGTTCTGGTGCTAAAAGCACTATAGCTAGTTTGTGGTCAGTCAGTGACGAATCTACTTCTTCCTTGATGAAAGAATTTTATGCCGAATTGAGTAACCCAAAACTCAACAAAGCAGAGGCATTGCAACAGGCACAAATAAAAATCATGGCTAATCCTTTATACAAACATCCCTATTTTTGGTCTTCTTTCGTTCTTGTCGGTAATTGGTTGTAAACCTCACAAAAAATGCGAAAATGATGAAATTTAATGCTCAAATATTTTGCTTTATTACTGTTAGCAACATACTACTTTTAACAAGTAAGACGACATTAGCCAGCCTGCTCCCTCAAGAGCATTCTACTGTTAGCAATCAAGTTCTCATTAGTTTGGAATTTAAACCCCCCAAAGATCCAGCCCCGAAAACCAGCGTCGGTGGTGGTGTTCGCGGCCAAGTTCAATTT